>JALZEZ010000630.1 GCA_030861775.1 Actinomycetota bacterium | reverse complement strand
GCCCAGCGGCGGCAGCGGGGGGAGCGGGGGCGCCTGAGCCGCGGCGCCGGAGACGACCGCGAGGCTCGCCAGCAGCATCCACGCCGCGATCGCGCCCCTGCCCGGCCTCATCCGCGGCAGCGTAACCCGAACGGGACCGCGGGGCTCCGCTTGGGTTGCGGCGTTACGCGCGGGCGTTCACCGGGAACAGGGGAGTCGTCATGCGAGGACGGGGGGTGTGCATCGCGCTGGGTCTCGCGGCCGGTCTGGCCGTGGCCGCGCCCGCGTCCGCGGCCGAGGTGAGCGGACCGCACCAGACGGTCGACCAGCGCTACACCACCACGAAGCCGGCCACCCCCACGGGCTTCACCTACGACGCCACCTACCACGCCGCCGGGGACCCGAGCGCCCGCCCGCCCTACATGGACAGGATGATCTCCCACCCGCCGCCCGGGCTGCGCTACGACACCTCGGTCCCCGAGCGCTGCACGGCCAGCGACCTCCAGCTCGCGGCCTTCGGCGCCGCCGCCTGCCCCGAGGGCAGCCGGCTCGGCGGCGGCACCACCCGGACGGCCTTCATGGGCGGCTCGGAGACGACCGTCGACCTCGACCTGTTCAACAACGAGAACGAGCAGATCATCCTGGCCCGCTCGCCGCTGATCACGACGATCGCGCGCGGGCGCATCCACCCGGACATGTCGGTCGAGTTCGCGTCGCCCACGTGCTACCCGAGCGTTCCGGGCGTGACCTGCCCGGTGGACAACGTGCTCCAGCTCAGCAGCTCGATGCGGGTCCCGGCGTACACCCGCACGATCGACGGCGTCGTGCGGAGCTGGATGACGACCCCGCCGAAGTGCCCGAAGTCCGCGCGCTGGCGCTCGACCATCCAGTGGTGGTGGGCCGACGGGACCGAGGACACGCTCACGTTCGAGCACCCGTGCAAGCGCCCGCGGGCGAAGCGGTCGCGCCGGAGGTGAGCCCGCCACCCCTCGGCCCGCGCCCGGCCAAGCGCCTGGCGGTAGTCACCTGCATGGACGCCCGGATCGACCCGCTGAGGGTGCTGGGGCTCGAGCTGGGCGACGCGCACGTGATCCGCAACGCGGGCGGCATCGTCACCGACGACGAGATCCGCTCGCTGGCGATCTCGCAGCGGCTGCTCGGGACCGAGGAGGTCGTGCTGATCCACCACACCGAGTGCGGGATGCTCGGCCTCGACGATGACGACTTCCGCGGCACGCTCAGAGAGGAGGCCGGGGAGGAGCCGGAGTGGCGGCCGGGCGGGTTCGCGGACCTCGACGAGGCGGTCCGCGACGCGATCGAGCGGGTGCGGTCGAGCCCCTTCCTGCCGCACACCGGCCGCGTGCGCGGCTACGTCTACGACGTGCAGACCGGCGAGCTGCGCGAGGTCAGCTCGCGCTGACCGACAGCACCGGCGGGAGCCGGCCGGCCACGGTGGACCACGTCCCGCCCGCGTCGCCGGAGCCGAACAGCTCGCCCGAGGTGGCGCCGAAGTAGAGCTCGAGCGAGTCGCCGGCGCCGGTCCAGTCGAACGCCTCGCGCAGCACCGTCAGGTAGGCGTGCTCCTGCGGCAGCCCGTCGCCGCGCGGCGTCCAGCTCGTCCCGGCGTCGCGCGTCTCGTAGACGCGCACGCGGCCCTCGGGCGTGACGCGGTCGGTGTCGGCGGTCAGCGGGATCAGGTACGCGCTGTCGGGGTCGTCCGGGTCGAGCGCCAGCGGGAAGCCGAAGTCCGACGGAAGGCCGTCCGCGATGTCGGTCCAGCTCGCCCCGGCGTCGTCGGAGCGGTACACGCCGCCGTGGAACTGCATGAACAGCCGCTCGGGGCGCTCCGCGGCGCGGTGCAGGCGGTGCACGCACAGCGGGACCTGCTCCGGCGGGGCGTCCTCCGGGACGTAGCGGGGGACCAGGCCCTCGTTGCCGCGCCGCCAGCTCGCGCCGCCGTCCTCGGTCAGCCAGACGCCCGCCGCGGAGACGGCCACGGCCAGGCGGCCGGGGTCGCCCGGCCAGGTCGCGATCGAGTGCAGGCA
>JALZEZ010000629.1 GCA_030861775.1 Actinomycetota bacterium | reverse complement strand
CGACTAGGCCGGGAGGCGCGACCTGGCGCGGCCCGGCAGCGCCGGCGGCGACGCGCCGGACAGCCCCGCGGACCTTGGCGGGCGCTCCTGGCGGCGGGTGCTCCGCCGCACCTTCGACGAGTTCCAGGACGACAACCTGACCGACTGGGCGGCCGCGCTCACCTACTACTCGGTGCTGTCGCTGTTCCCGATGCTGATCGTGCTGGTCGCGGTGCTGGGGGTGTTCGGGCAGGCGGGCACGATCGACAGCCTGATCGGGTCGTTCGAGGAGGCCGGCATGGGCGGCTTCGCCGACGACGTGGAGGAGCCGCTGCGCGGGGTGGTCGAGAACAAGGGCGGCGCGGGGGCGCTGCTCGGGGCCGGGCTGGTGGTCGCGCTGTGGTCGGCGTCCGGCTACATCGGCGCGTTCACGCGCGCGGCGAACGCGATCTACGAGGTCGAGGAGGGGCGGCCGTTCTGGAAGCGCCGCCCGATGCAGGTCTTCATGACGCTCGTGATGGTCCTGCTGGTGGCGCTGGTGTCGATCGCCCTGGTGCTGACCGGCTCGCTGGCCGAGGCGATCGGCGACGCCCTGGGGCTCGGGTCGACCGCGGTGGAGGTGTGGGGCTGGGTCAAGTGGCCGGTGATGCTCGCGATCGTGATGACGGTCTTCGCGCTCCTCTACTACGTGGCGCCGAACGTGCGGCAGCCGCGCTTCCGCTGGATCACGCCGGGCGGGCTCCTGGCGGTGGTCCTGTGGATCGCCGCCTCGGCCGCGTTCGCGATCTACGTGGCCAACTTCGGCTCGTACAACAAGACCTACGGCACCCTGGGCGGGGTCATCTCGTTCCTCGTCTGGCTGTGGATCACCAACATCGCCCTGCTGCTCGGCGCCGAGCTCGACGCGGAGCTCGAGCGCCAGCGCGAGCTCGAGGCGGGGCTGCCCGCGGAGGAGCGGATCCAGCTCCCGCCGCGGGAGGCGGCGACGTAGGTGCCCGGGGTGGGATTCGAACCCACACGCCCGTGAGGGCAAGGGCTTTTAAGGCCCCGCTGTCTACCAGTTCCATCACCCGGGCAAGAAGGGCCAGTGTAAGTCCGAAAACTCCCTGTAGACCCGCAACTTTCCCGGTGCTAGCGTGTCCTCAGGGTCGGGTAGCGGCTCACGATTCCCTGTGGAAGCAGGCGCTCTACAACACAGCTCGCGACTCCCGGTGCTCCCGGGCCGGTCGCCCCTGCTCCGCCTGCAGAGCGACGAGAAGCTGATCGCGATGACCCGGCGCGGCCAGCACGCCGCGTTCGAGACCCTCGTCCAGCGCTACCAGTCGCGTCTGCTCGCGTTCTGCCGCCACATGCTCGGCTCGACCGAGGACGCGGAGGACGTGCTCCAGGAGGTCTTCGCGGCGTCGTTCAACGCGATGCTCGCCGACGACCGGCCGATCAACGCCCGGCCCTGGCTCTACCGCATCGCGCGCAACCGCTGCCTGAACCACCTGCGTCGCCCCACCGCCGCGGGCCAGGACTCGATGGACATCTTCGAGCGCGATGGCGGCACCACCACCGCCGACACCGTGCACAAGCGCGAGGAGTTCCGCCAGATCGTCGCCGACGTGCAGGAGCTGCCCGAGACCCAGCGCACCGCGCTGCTGCTGCGCGAGATCGACGCGCTGTCGTACGAGCAGATCGCCGAGGCGATGGACACCACCGTGCCGAGCGTGAAGTCGCTGCTCGTGCGCGCGCGGGTCTCGCTCGGCGAGGCCGCCGAGGCGCGGCTGCTCTCCTGCGCCGAGGTCCGGATGGAGCTCGGGCAGGTGGCCGAGGGCCTCGCCCGCACCTCCGCTCCGCTGCGCCGTCACCTCAAGGGCTGCGAGCGCTGCCGCACCTTCCGCAGCGAGCTGCGCCGCACGAACCGCGCGCTGGCCGCGGTCTTCCCGATCGGCCCGCTGGTCGCGCTGAAGCTGTTCGTCGCGAAGCTCGGCGTCGGCACCACCGCCAGTGGCGGCTCGGCCGCCTCGAGCGGCATCGCCGCCTCCGCCGGCGGCGCGGGCG
>JALZEZ010000628.1 GCA_030861775.1 Actinomycetota bacterium | reverse complement strand
GAGTCTTAGAGGAGCGCGGACCGGCGCGGGTTCCCGGCGCTGGCAAGGGCGCGCGCGGCGCCCCCGGCTAACGGACAGCCCGAGGAGATCCGGACCCGCCACCAGTTCATCAGCATCCCGAGGATGCCGAAGCGCGGCCGGACGTGCCACTGCTTGCAGCCGCGCTCGCCGATGTCCTCGTTCTGGACGCGCATCCACTTGTGCGCGGCCGGGTCCAGCAGCATCTCCTCGATGCGGCGGCGGTTGAGCTCCTCGACGTAGGTGCGATCGCCGAGCACCTTGCGGTTGTGGGCGAGCCGCTCGGCAAGGCGGTCGCGGATCTCCTCCAGCTCGTCGAGCGAGAGCACGCGCGGGCCGCCGCGCGAGGGCACGCCCCACTCGAAGCCGGTGCGGGGGAAGGTCGAGCAGAAGAGGGCGCCGAGCTCGGACTCGAGCCGGGCGATCTGCTCGCGCAGGGTGCGGCGGGCGGCCGCCTCGTCCGGCCGGACGCCGGGGCGCAGCGGCATGGGAGGGACCGGGGCCGGTACGCCCGCGCGAAGCTCTGCTACATCGGCCATCGGATCCTCCTCGCGATCGCTGCGGGCGATCGTAGCACCGGAGACGGCCTGTGGGAGCCTCATCCGGGGGCGTCGGCCATGGTCTCCACCACGGTCCAGAGCGCCTCCTCGAGGCTCACGTCGGGAACTCCCTTGACCTGGATCGCCGCCAGCCGCGTGCGGCGGGTGCGCGACGTCACCTCCACCCCCTCGGCCAGATCCGCGAACAGGACGGCCACCGAGCGCTCGGCGTCCGCGATCACCACCTGGCGGGAGGAGAGCGGCCGGCCGGAGTCGCCGCCGCCGAGGTACTCGTGCGAGCCGGACAGCCGCAGCCCGAGCGGGCCGTCGAGGCGCTCGTCGTCGAAGGCCACGATCGGCACGCCGGTCTCCACCGTGGCGATCGTGAGCGCGTCCTCGAGCAGGTTGCGGCTCAGGAAGCCGCCCGCGCGCATGCGCTCGAGCGCGTAGGCCTCGACCGGGGTGCGGTGCTCGTCGGGGTCGATACCGACCTGGCGGAAGAACACCCGGTAGGCCCAGGGGATCGGCTGCTGGCGCAGGGCGATGGCCTTCTGGCCCGTGTAGCGGTTGCTGAGCACGCGCAGCCGGTCCTTGACCTCCATCGGTGTCCGGCCGGTGCCGCCCTCGACCACGCTGGAGACCAGCCTCAGCTCGGGGAACTCCAGCCGCAGGTCCTCGGCGATCCAGCCGATCTCCAGCCGCGGCTCCGGCCTCATCGGTCGATCGCGCGCAGCTCCGTGCGCAGGCGCTGCTCGGTCAGGTCGCCGCGCAGCGAGCGGTTGGCCACGCCGCCGCGGCGGGCGAAGACGGTGGTCGGGCAGTCACCGATGCCGTAGAGGTTGAAGAGGGCCGCGTCGGGGTCCACCGCCACCGGGAAGCCCCAGCCGTTGTCGCGCACGAGGTCCTCGGCCTCGTCGCGCTCGCGGCGGCTGACGACGCCCACGAAGCCGACCTCCGGGAACTCCCTCCGCACGCGCTCCACCCGGTCGAGCTGGTCCTCGCAGCCGCGGGTGGCGTTGGCCACGAACGTGATGGCGAGCGGCTCGGCGCGGGCGTCGCAGACGTTGAAGACGCCCGGCCCGCGCACGTTGCACGCCTTCTTGGGCGCGATGTTCACGTCCTTGCCGTCGGGGCCGCCGATGGCCAGCGGGGCGGCGAACGGCGGGAGCAGCTCGCCCGCCGGCACGCCCTGGTAGCCCTCGCCGGAGTTGCGGAGGGCGTTGGCGCCTGCGACCACGACCACGATGATGAACGCCACCCCCACCACCCAGCCGTAGCGCCCGCCCGGGCGGGCGGGCTCGCGCGGCCGCTGCGGCTCCGGCTCGGGGCTGCGCTCGTCGAGCTCGGCGAAGCGCTCGGCGGCCGACTTGCGTTTCTCGGGCTCCCGCCCGAGGTCGGCGAACCGGTCGTCAGGCACGGGTCTTGCGGCGGCGCCGCAGGCGCGGGCGCGGGAGCCGCGGGCGTGGAA
>JALZEZ010000328.1 GCA_030861775.1 Actinomycetota bacterium | reverse complement strand
CCTAGACCGGCGCCGCGGCCGCGTCGGCCCGGCGGCGTAGGCGCGCGTCAGTCGCGGGACCGGGCCGGAGTGCAGACGACGGCCAGCGTGCGTGATCGCTGCTCGGGCGACAGCCGTGACTTCGGCCGCGGACACAGCTCCACACCGAGGCGCGGCGGTGCAGATTCACTCTCGAGGCCCATGCTCCACGCGAGCACCCTCCGATCGGCGCACGCGAGCGCGCCCTTCCCCGTGGCGATTCGGTTACGCCCGCCGCGCACCCGCACGTCGGACGATTCTCGGACGAGGCTGTACTCGACCCCCGCGACCACGTCCGGAATCGATGCGAACCAGGCTCGCGGAGCGATCCTCCTGACGCTGATCGCCACCAGACGCCATCGCTCACCCGCCGCCCCGCGCTCGCTGAGGTACCTGACCAGCTTCGGCCGTTCGTCGACGTCGGAGCCTCCCGCCGGACCCACGTCCGACGTGCGGCCGTACGCGGTGAACGTGCGGTCGACGCCGTTCCCGGACTCGGCCGAGGAGAACCACTGGAAGCGGGCCGGCGGCGCGAGCAGGACATCGACCCGGCGCCGATCGCCCGACTCGACCGCGTCGAGGAAGCGCGTCACGGCGGTGGCCACGCGTCGTGGACCGCAGCCGGGCGGGAGCGTGCCGTCGTCGCGCGTGACCACGACGCGCACGGGCGGCTCCTCCGGGCGTGCCGGCTGCGCGGTGTCGGAGCCGGAGTCGGAGGTGCAGCCCACGGCCAGGAGCGCGAGGAGTCCCGCCGCGCCGGCCGAAGCCGCGCGCCGGCTCACAGGCCGACCGCGACGATGGTCACCGCGCCGATCGAGAGCAGGGCACCGGAGGTGACCGCACGGGCGGTCCTCATGTGCCTCGTCAGCCACGACGTGATGACCTCGAACGGGTGGCGCCGGGCGGCCAGCGCGATCCCGAGAGCCCCAAGCCCGCGTGTGAGCCCGTACGCGCCGTAGATGACGACTCCGGCCGGGCTGCCGGCGAGCAGTGCCGCGCACGGCACGGCGTACCACAGGGGGAAGCCGATCCGGGACGATGCCCCGTGTCCCAGCGCGAGCCCGTTCTTGGCGGCCCACCTCAGCGGGCCCTGGTCGACCCAGTCCCTCGGCGTCTCCCGGTCGCACTGAGGAAGACGGACGCGGTAGCCGAGGGTCTCGACCACGCCGACGCCGACGGCACCGAGGGCGATCAGCGTGGCGACGGCCGCGCGGGTCGTGGCCGGGACCAGGTCGCCGACGGCGCCCAGGGCGGTGCCGGCGGCCACCCCGCCAAGGGCGCTGAAGGCGATGAACATGCCCAGCGTCACCGTGTCGCGGTCAGGTAGTCGTCTCCGCGTCCGCGGCACGGCGGACTTGGCGATCCCGTAGACCGCGTTCACGCCTCAGGGCAGCGTCTGCTGCGCGGCCCCCACGAGCATCGCCGCGAGCGCGAGCAGCCCGACGATCGCCCCGTCCCCCGTCGCCTTCGTCGCGGCGCCCGCGGCGACGCCGCCGAGGCCGGCGGCCATGAGCCACAGACCCGCGCGCCGGCCGGCGCCGGCGCGCGACCGGAGGGTCAGCGCACCGCGCGCCACGGAATGGGGATCACAGGCACGGCCTGCACACGCAGACGGGGTCGTTGAGGGCCTGGCAGATGGTTATCCAGAGGAAGAACTCGGCGTCGTCGAGTGGCGGCTCGATGAAGTTGTCGACATCCTGCTCGATCAACTCGGCCGCGACGACCAGATTGGTGAACTCGGGCCAGATGAGGTCGCCACCGCCGCAGAAGACCTCGGTGCCGACGAACGTCCCGCCGGCGATGTCGAGGGTCAACAGGTCCGCCTGCGACAGCTGGGCCGCGCCGGCCGGCGCGGGTGCGGCCTCGGTGCCTAGGTAGTTCAGGCCGAACTGACTCGTCCCGGCCACCGCGCACGGGTGGTCGCCGCACGCGCGCTCGTATGTCCCGCGGCAGATGCACCTCCGCCCGCCGGCCCACCAGTCCGTGCACCGGTGCTGGTGGCCGCTGTGACATACGACCCACGAGTTCTGGCTGCGCCTGGCGTTCGGGCATTCGCCGGTACGCGGCGAGCACCCCCCTCGCTGGCAGCACGAGGTCCCGCTACAGCAGTGACAGCGTCCGGACGGCCCGCACGGCGCAGCCCTCTTGTGGTACGCGAGCGCCGGACCGGATCGGAGGGCGCTGCGGGTCGCGAGCCCGAACAGGCCCGCCCCCAAGATCCGCAACATCCGGCTCCTGCCGAAGGGAACCCTCGACAGCGTGTGATCGTCTAACCCCTGCTCAATCGCGCCCACCGTACACCTCCAGCTTGTAGCCACCGAGCTCGGTCGCGCGCTTCGGAATCTCCGCCGCGTCCGAGTACTCACGTGCGTTGATCAGCGACACGACGTCGTCGACGTCGCGGATCACGCCCTTACCAGTCACAAAGCCGCGGTCGAGCTCGAGCACCGTCGGCGTGAGCTCGATCTCGAGCGCGGCGGTCAAGTCGCGTGCGTCGGGATCGCGAACGACCGTCGCCACCTTCTCGAGCAGCTCGGCGATCACGCCGGCGCCCGCGTCGGTGCCCTGCACGAACGCGACGATGCGCGCATCCACCTCGACGTCCCGGAGCTGATCGGCGAGCTGCCGGCACGCGACGCACCCGGCCTCCATCGCCAGCACATAGGTCACGCCGCCGTCGGAGGGCAGCGCGCGCTGGACGACCCCCGGGACCTGCTGACCGATCTCGAGACCGTCCCGGAGCTCCTCCGCGGCGCCCGCGCCGGCCTGGACCCGAACCGTCAGCAGACCTACCTGCCGGACGCACAGCGCCACGCACAGCGACAGGGTGGCCATCCAGACGCCGAGGGCGATGACAGCCGCAAGCTCGATGCCGGTCATGACGCCGCCCCGCGTCGCAGGTCACCCGCGAGCCGAGCGAGCCTGAGCAGCAGGCCGAGCGTGACCGCGGTGCCGAGCGCACTCGCCGCCAGCACCGCCTCCGACGCCAGCACGTAGAGGCCCTGGTCGACGTCGTGCGGCGGCCCGCCCAGAAGGAGCACGGACGCGAGCGCCGCGAGCGCGCCGGTGCGCAACAGGCTGCGCCCCGAGACGGTCTCGTCGGCATTGCCGAAGCAGGCGCACGGCGTGCGTCGCCCGCGGGCGACGTTCGAGGCGATGAGCACCACGAACGAGAGCAGCAGCGCAGTCGCGGCGGCGAAGACCGCGAGTGCGACGCTGCCGAGCGTCACAGCCGCGACGGCGAGCAGGATCGCCAGCAGGATCTCCCCGGCCGCGAGCGCGACGCCCGCGCGTGCCGAGGGGCGGCGGAGCACGCCGAAGTCGGTCATCGCCATCGCCGCCAGCTCCGGGGCGCGCGCCTTCGCGATCCCACTCCAGGCGAACACCCCGGCCAGGAACCACGCTCCCACCGCGGAGCCCTCGGGCCCGGTGAGCCACCGAAAGCCCTCGGTCACCCCGTCGACCAGCGACTCGAGGCCGTTCATCGCCTAGATCCGCGTCGAGATCGAAAGGCCGACGAGCTCGTCCCGGACGCCGTTGCGACGGCCGACGACGGAGATGTAGTCACCTTCGCGCAGCTTCGACAGCGGCTTGGCCACGAGCGCGCCGTGCCGGCGCCCGGCCCTGCTCCTCGGCGACAGGCCGGTCGCCTGGGAGTCATCGGTGAGGCGCACTATTCCGGCGGTCGTCACGATCTTCTTCCGGCTCACGTGCTTGACGTGTCCCGCGATCGAGCGATACGACTGCTCGATCACATAGGCGCCGAAGCCTCTGTCGAACCAGCGCCCGCCGAGGAGCAACTCATCGCCGCGCTCGAAGTCGGACAGCTTGGCGGCTCCGTCGCGCATGATGATCGGGCGCCGCCCTGGAGGGCCCGCGGCAAGGCCCACGGGAACGACGGCCGGAGTGCTCTGTCCGGGCGGAGTGCCCACCACGACGCAGGTGCGCGGTCCGAAGGCCTCCCCGAACACGGCCCAGAACGGCTCGACGTTCGGGCCGTATATCTCCGAGTCGGGTAATACGGTGGTCTTCGCGTCGTTCGCGCCAGGCAGAAGCGGAACGGCGACCGCGGCGCCGCCGCCGAGTACGAGCGTCCGGCGGCTGAAACGGTTCGGTCCGCCCGCCGCGCGCCCGTTGCCGCCGGGCGAATCCAGGGTCTGGCTGCCGTGCGTCTCCACGACTCCCCCTCATGTTCGAGTGTCGGCCGCGCCGCGCGTGAAACCCCGGATCGGGCGCATGCCTACGCGTGCGCCGCGTAGGTCGCCCTTGCCCCCCGCCTGCTTAGCCAGGCACAGTTCTTGAGCGCTGGACAGTAGCGCTCGCGCGCCAAGAAGTCAAGCCTCTTTCTCGTTTTATGCTGCCTTGATTGCTAAATGGCTTTTGCTACGCGCCGAGGCTTGCCCTGGACGGGTCGGCGCGGCGGGGGCCGGTCGGCGTGCAGAGGCTCAGGCCGGCGCCGCGGCCTCGGCCCCGGCGGCCGCGTTGCCGACGAAATAGTTATGGAGGTTTTCCTCG
>JALZEZ010000082.1 GCA_030861775.1 Actinomycetota bacterium | reverse complement strand
GCCGTGCGCGCCGTGCGCCGCGCGGTGGAGTCGCTCTCGGCCGACAAGGCCCATCGCGGGGTGGGCTGGTCGGTGGACGTCGATCCGCAGTAGGCGCGGCGGGGGCCCCTCCCGGGGGCTTGCGCGAGCCCCTAAACTCGGCCGCCATGCCCGACGACCGCCACGAGCACGCCGAGCCCGAGGTCGAGCCGACCGCGGAGGTCCAGCCGGAGCCGGGCGAACTCGAGGAGGCTCCGCCGCTCGATCCCGAGGTCGAGGCCCGCCGGAGCGCCGCGATGTCGTTCATCAAGCGCTTCGGCGACCCGATCCTCAAGAGCCGCGCCACCGAGGTGGACCGCTTCGACGACGGCCTGCGCAACCAGGTCGCGCGGATGGCGGCGATCATGAAGGACGCCCTCGGGGTGGGCCTCGCGGCGCCGCAGGTCGGGATCTCCCAGCGCCTGCTGGTCTACCGCGTCGGGCAGGACGCGCCGCTGGTCGCGCTCGTCAACCCGGAGCTCGAGTGGACCGGCGAGGAGGAGGAGGTCATGGAGGAGGGCTGCCTCTCGATCCCCGGCATCCACGTGGACGTGCCGCGCAAGATCCACCTGCGCGTGCGGGCGCAGGACGAGACGGGCGAGAGGCGCGTCGTCGAGGCCTCGGGGCTCGAGGCGCGCGTGATCCAGCACGAGATGGACCACCTCGACGGGGTCCTCATGATCGACCGCACCTCGCGCGACCAGAAGAAGGAAGCGATGCGGACGATGCGCGAGCAGGAGCGCGAGCGGGCCGAGCGAGCCGCCTAAGCCGCCTGAGCCGCGGGCGGTGCTTCGGCGCCGCGATCGCGGCCAGTGCGATCGCGGCTGCCGGAAGCGGTGTTTGCGAGTCCGCCCCGTAGCAAGCTCTGTATCCAACGTAAACCCGATCGCCCGATTTCGCCACCCCTCGGCGGGACACGGGGGCACCGCTATCCTCGGCCGCCATGCCCAAGGTCTGTTACGCGTGTGGAAAGGGCCCCTCGTTCGGGCACAGCCGCAGCCACTCGATGGTGGCCACGAAGCGGCGCTTCGATCCGAACCTCCAGAAGGTCCGCATCGACGTGGGCGGGACGCCCCGCCGCGAGTACGTCTGCACGCGCTGCCTGAAGTCCGGCAAGGTCCTGAAGGCCGCCTGACCCCGGAGGGCTTCACCCCGTTCGAGGAGGGCGGGGCGTTCGTGGACCTCATCGGCCCGCTGTTCGTGCGCGGGGAGGGGGAGGAGCGCGTGTTCGGCCTGTGCGTGGAGGAGCGCCACCTGAACGTTGCCGGCAAGGCCCACGGCGGCCTGCTCGCCACGCTGGTGGACTTCTCGCTCGGCCGGGCCGTGGCCGCCGCCGACGCCCCCGGGGTGACCGTGAGCCTCACGACCGACTACCTGGGGGCGATCGACGCGGGCGACTGGGTCGAGGCGCACACCGAGGTCGAGAAGGCGGGCGAGACGCTCGCGTTCGCCGACTGCTCCCTGCGCGTGGACGGCCAGGAGCGCGTCCGCGCCCGGGCTGTCTTCGCGGTCGCCGGCTAGAGCGGCTCGACGGCGTCGCCCACGGCGATCTCGCCGTCGGCCAGGATCGCCGCGCGCACGCCGCCGCGGCCGGCCAGCGCCTTGAGCACGCCGGGCCTGGTCAGCCTCTCCAGGTGCTTGCAGGGCGGGTTGAGCTCGACCCCCTCGCACTCGACCGCGCCCACCCGGAAGCGCCGCCCGACCAGGGCGTTCAGGTCGAGCCCGCGCACCACCACGTTGCGCCGCGCCTCGGCGGGGTCGAGCTCCACCTCCTCGAGCGCCTCGGCCTCGATCAGCGTCAGGTCGCGCCGGCCGCGCCAGTGGCTGAACGAGCCCTTCCCGTCGTGGTAGCGGTCGCCCTCGAGCCCGCGCCCCGCCACGGCGGTGGCGCGCTCGACCGCGTCCGGGAGCTGCTTCGCGCGCGGCGCGATGTGGATCGACTCGACGACACCGGGCATGCCCTCGAACTTACCGAGCCCGCCCGTACGGGTTAGGCTCGTGCCGATGATCGTCGTGACAGCTCACGCGCGCATCAAGCCGGAGGCGCGCGACGAGGCCATCGCGGCCGCCGCGAAGATGCGCGACGCGTCGGTTCAGGAGCCCGGCTGCCAGGAGTACGGCTTCTGGTTCGCCTTCGACGACCCCAACCGGCTGCTCGTGTTCGAGCGCTGGGACGATCAGGCCGCGCTCGACGCCCACTTCGCCACGCCGCATCTGGCCGAGTTCGCTCAGGCGATCCCGTCGTTCGTCGACGGCGCCCCGGACATCAGGCGGCTGGTCGTCGACGACGAGTCGGCCGGTCCGCTAAGCGGCTAGGCGCTCTACCCGAGCACCCGCCGGAACGCCTCCAGGGCGCGGTCGATGCCCGGCCGGTCCACGTCGAGGTGCGTGACCGCGCGCAGCCGCGTCGGCCCCACCGGCGTGACCTCCACGCCCGCCTCCGCCAGCTCGGCCCAGCGGCGCGGGGCGTCGTCCACGTCGAAGATCACGATGTTCGTCTCGACGGTCGCCGGGTCGAGCGCGGCGCCCGGCAGCTCCGCCAGCCCCTCGGCCAGGGCGCGCGCGTTCGCGTGGTCCTCGGCCAGCCGGTCGACGTTGTGGTCGAGCGCGTACAGGCCGGCGGCGGCCACGATGCCGGCCTGGCGCAGCGCGCCGCCCATCATCTGCTTGAACCGCCAGGCCTCCTCGATCAGCTCGGCCGACCCGGCCAGGCAGGCGCCCATCGGCGCGCCGAGCCCCTTGCTGAAGTCGATCCAGGCGGTGTCGAACATCGCCGCGTAGTCGGAGGCCGGCACCCCGGCGGCCACCGCCGCGTTCATGAGCCGCGCCCCGTCCAGGTGGGTCCTCAACCCGCGCTCGCGCGCGGCGTCCACCACGCCCCGCATCCGGTCGAGCGGCCACACCCGCCCGCCGCCCATGTTGGTCGTCTGCTCCACGCTCACGAGCGCCGACCGCGCCTCGTAGCGGCTCCCCTGCGTGCTGAAGGCGCCGCGCAGCGCGTCGGCGTCGAACATCCCGCCCTCGCCCTCCAGGGCCACGATCATCGCCCCGGCGTGCGCGGCCGGCCCGCCGCCCTCGGCGATGATCGGATGCGCGCTCGCGTGCACGAGCAGCGCCTCGCCGGGCCGCACGTGCAGGCGGATCCCGATCTGGTTGCACATCGTGCCGGTCGGCAGGAACAGCGCAGCCTCGTGCCCGAGCAGCTCGGCCACCCGCTCCTGGAGCGCGTTCACGGTCGGGTCGGCGAAGCGCTGCTCGTCGCCGACCTCCGCCTCCGCCATCGCACGCCGCATGCCGGCGTCCGGCCGCGTCTGCGTGTCGCTCCAGAGGTTGACCGGATCCACTAGGTCAGCCGCTCGCGCAGCTCGGCCATCGCGATCACGGCGCGCGCCGCGTCCTCGCCCTGGTGCCGCTTCTCGCCGAGCCTGTCCAGCGCCTGCTTCTTCGTCTCGACGGTCAGCACGCCGAACGAGCAGGGCACGCCGGTGTCGAGCGACACGCGGGCGATCCCCGCGGCCGCCTCGTTGCAGACGTGGTCGTAGTGCGACGTCTCGCCGCGGATCACCGCCCCGAGGCAGGCCACGCCGCGGTAGCGGTCGCTTCGCGCGCAGTAGAGGGCGCCGAGAGGCAGCTCGAACGCCCCCGGCACGTCGTACACGTCCACCTCGCCGCCGGCCTCGTCGAAGACGCGCTGCGCGCCCTCGACGAGCTTGTCCGCGAAGCCCTCGTAGAAACGCGCTACGACGATTGCCCAGCGCGCGTCAGCCACGCCGCTCGCGGTCGTGCACCTGCTCCTCGTGGATCATCTCCTCGTCGAGGGCCAGGCCCTGGTGGTGGAGCAGGTGGCCGAGCCGGTCGCGCTTCGCCCGCAGGTACTCGCGGTTGTGGAAGTTCGCGGGCATCGCGATCGGGAGCTGGTCGGTCACGCGCAGGCCGTAGCCCTCGAGGCCGACGATCTTCTTCGGGTTGTTGGTGAGCAGCCGGATCGAGGTCAGCCCCAGGTCCACGAGGATCTGGGCGCCGATGCCGTAGTCGCGCAGGTCGGCGGGCAGGCCGAGCTCGAGGTTCGCGTCGACGGTGTCGAGGCCCTCCTCCTGGAGCCGGTAGGCCTTGAGCTTGTTCAGCAGGCCGATCCCGCGTCCCTCCTGGGCCAGGTACAGGAGCACGCCGCGCCCCTCGGTCTCGATGCGGGCCAGGGCGGTCTCGAGCTGGAGCCCGCAGTCGCAGCGCTGCGAGTGGAACACGTCGCCGGTCAGGCACTCGGAGTGCACTCGCACCAGCACGTCCTCCGCGTCCGCCACCTCGCCCTTGACCATCGCGATGTGGTGCTTGCCGTCCACCAGCGAGCGGAAGCCGACCGCGCTGAAGTCGCCGAAGTCGGTCGGGAGCCGCGCCTCGACCACTCGCTCCACCAGCTTCTCGTGCTGGCGCCGGTAGGCGATCAGGTCGGCGACCGTGATCATCTTCAGGCCGTGCCGGGCGCAGTAGTCGACCAGGTCCGGCACGCGGGCCATCGTCCCGTCGTCGTTCATGATCTCGCAGATCACCCCGGCCGGCGTGAGGCCGGCGAGCCGGGCCAGGTCCACCGCCGCCTCGGTCTGGCCCGTGCGCTCCAGCACGCCGCCCGGCTTGGCCTTCAGCGGGAAGACGTGCCCCGGCTGCACCAGGTCGCGCGGCCTCGAGCGCGGGTCGATCGCCACCTGGATCGTGTGCGCCCGGTCGTGGGCGGAGATCCCGGTGGTCACGCCCTCGCGCGCCTCGACCGACACCGTGAACGCGGTCTCGTACGGCGACTCGTTCTTGGCCGCCATCAGGTCGAGCCCGAGCTCGTCGCAGCGCTCGGGGGTCAGCGCCAGGCAGATCAGCCCGCGCGCCTCCTTGGCCATGAAGTTGATCGCGTCCGGGGTGGCGAACTGCGCGGCGAGCGTGAGGTCGCCCTCGTTCTCGCGGTCCTCGGCATCGCAGACGACGACCATCCGCCCGGCGCGGACGTCCTCGATCGCCTCCTCGATGGTGCTGAACGGCGAGCTCACCGGACCACCAGCTTCTCCACGTACTTGGCCAGCACGTCCACCTCCAGGTTGACGACCCGCCCCGGCTCGGCCGAGCCGAGCGTAGTGCGCTCGAGCGTCTCCGGTATCAGGGAGACCGAGAAGCCGCCGTCGTCCACGGCGGCCACGGTCAGCGACACCCCGTCCACGGCGATCGAGCCCTTCTCGACCACGTAGCGCAGCAGCCCCGGCTCGCAGGCGATCCGCACCACGCGCGCGAGGCCCTCGGCGGTCACCGACTCGACCGTGCCCGTGCCGTCCACGTGCCCCTGCACCATGTGCCCGCCGAGCGGG
Source organism: Actinomycetota bacterium (assembly GCA_030861775.1). GTDB lineage: Bacteria > Actinomycetota > Thermoleophilia > Solirubrobacterales > Thermoleophilaceae > AC-37. The sequence goes on along the minus strand of JALZEZ010000082.1, from coordinate 5,097 downwards.
TCGCCGGCGCGCAGGGGCAGCTCCACGTTCACGGCGTCGCCCTCGGCCAGCGCGCCCAGCGAGGTGCGGCGCAGGGTCTCGGGCATCACGTCGGCGTCGAAGCCGCCGCCGTTCACGGCCGTCGCGGTCAGGCACACGCCGTTGACGGCGACCGAATCGCCCTCGGCGAGCCGGGGGGCCGGCTCGAGGCGCACGGAGATCCGCCCGCCGCCCGTCCCCGCGACCGTGCCGGTGGCCTGTACGAGCCCGGTGAACATCACCACTCCGTGAAGCGGGCGGAGATCAGCACGTCGTCCCCGATCCGCTCCACCTCGCTCCAGAGCGCGCGCCGCGCGGCGGCGATGCGCTCTATCCCCTCGCCCTCCACCGGTGCCTTCGCTTGGCGGCCCCCGGCGAGCATCGGGGCCACGAAGGTGTGCGCGAGGTCGATCTCGCCGGCGTCGAGGAACGCCCCGGCCAGGTGCGGCCCGCCCTCGAGCAGCAGCGACTGGATCCCGCGCGAGCCCAGCTCGTCGAGGGCGGCGACCACCCGCGCGCCCTCGTTCTGCCCGGCCGCCACGATCACCTCGGCGCCGGCGTTCTCGAGCGCCTCGGTGGAGCGCCGCGGCGCGGCCCGGCCGCAGACCACGATCAGCGGCGCCTCGGCCGCCGTGCGGACCAGGTTGCTGTCGAGCGGCAGGCGCGCCTCGGAGTCGAACACCACCCGCTTCGGCTGGCGCGGCACGGCCTCGACCCGGGCGGTCAGGAGGGGGTCGTCCGCGAGGGCTGTCCCGATGCCGATCGCCACCGCGTCGAGCTCCGCGCGCCAGCGGTGGGCGCGGGCGCGGCTGTCCTCGCCGGAGATCCACTTCGAGTCGCCGGTGCTGGTGGCGACCTTGCCGTCGAGCGTCATCGCGGCCTTCATGACCACCAGCGGGCGGCCGGTGCGGGCGTGCTTGCGGAACGGCTGGTTGATCATCCGCGCCGCGGCGGCCATCTCGCCGTTCACGACGTCCACCGTCACGCCCTCGTCGCGCAGGATCCCCAGGCCGCGGCCATTGGCCTTCTCGGTGGGGTCGTCGGAGCCGACCACCACGCGGGCGATCCCGGCCTCCACGATGGCGTCGGTGCAGGGCGGCGTGCGCCCGTCGTGCGCGCACGGCTCGAGCGACACGTACATGGTCGCGCCGGCCGGGTCCTCGCTGCAGGCGGCGAGCGCCTCGCGCTCGGCGTGGGGGTGGCCGGCGGCGGTGTGGAAGCCCTCGCCGATCACCCGCCCGGACTTCACGACGACGGCCCCCACGAGGGGGTTCGGGCTGGTCATCCCGCGCGCCTCGGAGGCGAGCTCGATGGCCCGCTTCAGGTGCCGCGCATCCCGCTCGGAAGCGGCGGTCTCAGCCAATTTCGGTGACTCCGGTGTAGTCGTTGACTCGCGAGTCAACCTTACCAGCGGCATAGGTGCCCGCCGCTAACCTGCGCGGCCGGATGCGAGCCCTCCTGCGGCGCCCGACCGGCCCTGAGCTGATCGCTTACGGCCTCCTCCTGGCCATCCTGGCGGTCGGCCTCTACCTGCGCCTGCGCCACAACGGCTACGGGCTCCCGTACGTCTACAACTACGACGAGGCCCAGCACTTCACGAACAAGGCCGTGACGATGGTCAGCGGGGACCTGGACCCCGGCTACTACCAGAACCCCTCGGCCTTCACCTACCTCGTCCTGATCGCGATGAAGCTGGTCTACGGCGTGCTCGGGGTCGAGCTGACCGAGGGCAGCATCCGCCGCCAGTTCATCCACGACCCCACGCCGATCTGGGAGCTCGCCCGCGGCCTCTCGGCGGTGCTGGCGCTGGCCGGCGTGGTGGCCACCTTCTGGGTCGGGAAGCGGATCTGGGGCGCGCGGGTGGCGGTCGCGGCCGCGGCGATCCTCTGCTTCTCGTTCCTGCCGGTCGTCTACTCGCGCATCGCGCTCACCGACACCGGCACGTTCCTGCCGGTCGTGCTGTGCGTGTACTTCTCCCTGCGCGCGTGGGAGGACGGCCGCACCCGCCACTACGTGCTGGCGGGCGTGGCCGCCGGCTTCGCGGTCGGCTTCAAGTACACCGCCGGGCTGGTGCTCGCGCCGCTGTTCGTCGCCGGGGCCATCCGGTTCTGGCGCGACCGCGAGACCCCTCTGCTCAGGCGCTCCGACCTCCGCGGCCTCGTCCTCGCGGGGGTCGCGACGACGGTCGCGTTCGCGATCACCACGCCGTACTTCTTCGTCAAGCCGATCAGCGCGCTCTACCAGCTCAAGCAGCAGGCGGAGGCCGCGGGCGAGTCGGCCAAGCTGGGGCAGTCGCAGGAGGGCGGCTTCAGCTACTACGTGAAGAGCCTGACCTGGGGGTTCGGCTGGGCCGCGATCGTGGCGGCGCTGGCGGGCGCGGTGCTCGAGATCCGCCGGGACCGCTGGCGCGGCCTCCTGCTCGTGCTGTTCCCGATCGTGCTCTTCCTCTACATGGGCTCGCAGACGCGCTACTTCGGGCGCTGGCTCCTGCCCATGTACCCCGTGCTCGCGCTGCTCGCGGCCGTGGCGCTGGTTCGGCTCGCCGGGCTGATCCGATCGCGGCCGGTGGTCCAGGGGCTCGCCCTGGCCGCGCTGGTGGCGGGCGTGCTGGCCCAGTCGGTGGTGGCCGACATCCGCACCTCGGAGGTGCTGGGGAAGAAGGACACCCGCCAGATGGCCCGCGAGTTCCTCGAGCTGAACTACGACGAGGACCTGCGGATCGTGATCGAGCCGGCGGTCCCGGACAACTTCTACCGGGTGGTGGGGAGCCGCACCCGCCAGCGCCAGTTCGTGCGCGGCTTCGTGCGCGACGTGCGCCGCCGCACGGTGCTCGACGCACCCGAGGGCGCCGACACCACCTACGCCGCCACGCTCACGCCCGACCTGATCGACCTCTACCGCGCGCAGGGCTTCTGCATGGTGATGACGATGAGCGTGATCCGCGGCCGGGCGGAGAACGCGAAGGTCCCGCAGGCGCTCGCCTACTACGACCGGCTCGAGCGCGAGGCGGAGCGCATCTGGTACGCGAGCCCGTACGACCCGGGCGCGGACAAGGTCTCCCTCCACTACGACTTCTCCTACAACTACTACCCGCGCGCCTACTCCCGGCCCGGGCCTGAGGTCGGCATCTACCGGCTGAAGGACTGCAAGCAGGGCTACAAGCGCATACCGCCCGGCCCCGCCGGCACCAAGGGCCTCGACAAGGGCGTGGCCACGAGCTACCGGCCGAAGTCGTGACGATCGCCTGGGAGGACTTCGAGAAGGTGGACGTCCGGGTGGGCGAGATCGTCGAGTCCGAGGACTTCCCCCGCGCCCGCAAGCCGTCGTACCGGCTGACGATCGACTTCGGCCCGGAGATCGGCGTGAAGCGCTCGAGCGCGCAGGTCACGAACTACACGCACGAGGAGCTGCGCGGGATGCAGGTGCTCGCCGTGGTCAACTTCGAGCCGCGCAACATCGCGGGGTTCTTGAGCGAGGTGCTGGTGCTGGGGGCCGACCTCGCCGAGGGCGGCGGCATCGCGCTGCTCACGCCGAGCCGCGAGGCGGCCGTCGGCGCGCGGATGTACTGAGTAGCGCGCGCCGGTTTTCGGCCCTACGCTGGTCACAGGTGGGGACTCGCTCCCATAGGGGATTGATCTGCGCATGCGCCGCGACGATCGCGGCGTGGCTCGTGCTCGTCCCCGCCGCCGGGGGCGCCACGCCCGTCCGCGAGTGGGGCGACCCTGTTCCGCTCAACGGGGACGGGATGGGGATCGAGCGGGCGGACCTGACCTACACCCGCCCGGGCGAGCTGCTGGCCGTGTTCGGCCGCTCCGCCGGCGGCTATCCGGCGATCGTGGCGGCCACGAAGGCGGCCGGAGCGGAGGCGTTCGACGAGGCCCAGGTCCTCGACCCGTACGCGTACCTGGCCCAGGTCGAGGGCGACGGGAACGGGGGTGCGGTGGCGGCCTGGTACCGCGAGGGCGGCGGATCCGCGCACCGGATCGCGATCAAGGAGCCCGGCCAGCCGTTCGGCGAGCCGGCGACCTACCCCGGGAGCGGCGGCGACTACTCCGAATCGCGTCCGCGCGTGGCCGTCAACCGCCGCGGCGACGCGATCGTGATCTTCAACCAGGACCACTCCGACGGCGGCGAGCGCATCTACGCCGCGTACCGGCCGGCCGGCGGCGAGTTCGGGCCGCGCGAGCCGGTGCACACGCCCCTCGGGGCTTGGGGCGTGGACCAGGTGCCGCGCGACGTGGCGATCACGCCCGCCGGGGAGGCCGTCATCACCTGGCTCGAGAACGGCGTCGCCAACGTGGCCACCCGTCCGCCGGACGGGCCGGTCGGCGCGCCGCAGCGGTTCGGCAGGCCCTGTGCGAGCCACTGCTGGCGGCTTCCGCAGGTGAAGGTCGACGCGCTCGGCAACGCGGCGCTGATCTTCTTCGACGGCACCGGGGGCGACTACGAGCTCGGTCCGGTCCACCTCGCGTTCCGCCGCGCGGGCGAGCGCTTCGGCGATCCGATCGACCTCGGCATCACCACCGGCGCGAGCGACAACCCGCACCTCGAGGTGAGCGACCTCGGTGAGATGGTGATCGCGATCGAGGACGTGCGCGACAACCCGTACGGCGGGGCGACCATCAACTCGTTGCGCGCGGCCTTCGGCCTCACCGCGGCGCAGGTCGTGGGTCCGCTCGGGAGGGTGCGCGACTGGACCTTCCACCACTCGCAGATGGGCATGAACGCGCGCGGCGACACCGTCCTGACCTGGGACGCCCGCGACGAGACCGACGAGAGCTGGCCGCTCGTCATCTCGGCCGTGCGCAAGCTCGCGGCCGCCAGCTTCACGCCGGAGTCGCGCGTGGTCGGGCCGATCGAGGTACCGCCTCCCAGTCGCGGGGGCATCGTCGCCGACGACGTCGCGGTCGACTCCTACGGGAACGCGGCGATCCTGTGGCGGGACTTCGAGCCGTACCCCGCGCTCAACAGCGTGTCGGAGGACGGCCCGCTGATCGCCGCCGAGCCGCCCGCGGTCGACCTCTGGGACGTCATCCCGCCGCTGTTCGAGGGCCTCCCGCACGCGCAGCCCCCGTCGCC
>JALZEZ010000627.1 GCA_030861775.1 Actinomycetota bacterium | reverse complement strand
GCGCACCGGCTAGCGCCCGCAGCCCAGCCGGCCGAACGGCCCGAGCCGCCGCAGGCGGCGGTCGAGCGAGAGCCTGTTCTCGATCGTCTCGCGCGAGACTCGCAGCCGCCGCCTCACCGCCGCCACGCTGCCCAGCTTCCGCCGCAGCGCGCGCGTCTGCTCGAGCGTGCGCCAGAAGCGCACGGGCAGCTCGGCCCGCGGCAGGCCGTCCGCGGGCGGGGCGTCCTCGCCGAAGCGGCGCAGGGTGTCGAGCAGCTCCGGCGGCGGGGGCCCCTCGCGGCCGCCCTCGACCATCACCACGCTGGGCCCCGTGTAGACGTACGGGTGCTCGAAGTCGAGGTCGGCCGGCGGCGTGTGCACGAGAGCCCCCTCGTGCCTCGCGACCGTGCGGCCGCTGGCGCCGTTGAGCACCGACGACAGGCAGACCGCCGTGGTGTCCACACCGACCGGCGGCGGGCAGTCGGCGGGCTCGTAGGCCGCGCAGTCGGCGTAGTTCATGAACGCGATGCGGTCGACCACGGCGGTGTGGGAGAGCAGGAGGTTGCCGTAGCGCGGGCCGAGCCACCAGACCGGCGCCCGCCTGTACGCCGCGGCCTCGCTCGTATCGGTCTCGATCAGGGGCTCGCGGGCGGTCGCGCCGCACGCGCCGGGATCGGTCGAGAGCTCCGCGCCGGGCTCCCAGGCCGGCTCGCGCGAGTCCGCGGTGCCGTTGGTCAGCCACGTCATGCACGAGCCGTCGGGCCGGACCGAGTAGACCTCGGCCAGCTCCTCGCCGCCCTGCGGGTAGTTGCGCGTGCTGGCGAAGGCGATCCGCTCGCCGTCCGCAGACCAGGAGGGCGATGACTCCGCCGCCTCGTTGGTGGTCAGCCGCCGCCGGCCGCTGCCGTCGGCGCCCGCCACGTAGAGCTCGTGGCACTCGTCGGCCTCGCAACCCGGGCGCGGCGCGACGTACGCGATCCGGTCGCCGCCGGGGGCCCAGGCGGGCTCGCTCCCGCTGCGGAGCACCCGGCGCCGCTGCCCGCTCGCGAGGTCGACCGCGTGGATGCTCTGAGCGGCGTCGAGGTCGTCGAGGCGGGTCTCGGTGAAGAGGATGCTCGCTCCTTCCGGCGACCAGGCGGGCGCGGTCATGACGATCTCGCTCTCGGAGCGCGTGGCCAGGACGATCCGCTCGTCGCCGCCCTCGGCCGCCACCGTGACGAGCCTGCTCGTGACCCCGCTCCGCGCGCTGAAGAGGGTGCGGACGAACGCGACGCGCCTCCCGTCGGGCGACCAGGTGGGGGACTCCGCGCTCCAGCCCCGCTTCACGGAGCTCAGCGGGCGCGCGCCGGCGCCGTCGGGCGCGGCCACCCAGATCTGCGACTCGTTGCCGTCGTCGTCGTCGTCATCGCCGCCGGTCACCCGCGAGAAGGCGATCGAGCCGCCGTCCGGCGACCAGGCCGGAGTCCAGGCGTTGGACCCGAGCTCGGTGCGGCCGGAGCCGTCCGCAGCGACGACGCGCACGGTGCCGCCGGCGCTGTACGCCACGCGGGCCAGCCGCGGCTCCGGCTCGATCAGCGGGAGCTGCGCCGTGGCCGCCGGGGCGAGCAGGAGCCCCGCCCCCGCGACGATCGCAGCCCACATAACCCTCCGCATACCGCTCAGAACCCCAAGACTGGCAGGGCGATGCGGCGCGGGCGCCGCTACGCCGTCGCCAGCCTGCGGCCGGCGGCGCGCAGGCGGCGGGCGGTGCCCGCCTCGGTGACGGTCGAGAGGTCGATCAGGCGCGCCTCGAACGGCTCCAGCTCGTTGCGCCCGACCACCGCGTGGCAGGCCACGCCCGCCTGGCGGCAGCGGGTGGCGACCTCGAAGACGGCTTTGCCGGCGAGCGTCTGGCGGTCGATCCGCCCCTCCCCCGTGACCGAGAAGCGGGACGCGCGCATGTGGGCGTCGAAGCCGATCGCGTCGAGCACGTAGGCCGCGCCCGGCACGAGGCTCGCCCCGCGGTGGGCCCAGAGGCCGCCGGCCAGGCCGCCCGCGGCGCCGGTCATCGGCAC
>JALZEZ010000626.1 GCA_030861775.1 Actinomycetota bacterium | reverse complement strand
GGCCCGGGCGCTGTCGGCCTCGGTGGCGACGATCGCCCGCCATCCGGACGCCGCCGCGCGCGTGGCCGCGGACCGCGACTACGCCGAGCGGGCCGTGCTCGAGGCCCTCCGGCTCGATCCGCCGACGACGACCATCGTGCGCGTCGCCTCCGCCCGCGACGAGCTCCCGAGCGGAACGGTCGTGCCTCCGCGGGCGAAGCTGCTCGTCTCGCCCTACCTCCTCCACCGCGATCCGGGGCTCCACCCCGACCCGGAGCGCTTCGACCCCGGCCGGTTCGACTACGAGGCGCGCCGCGAGCGGCCGCCCTACGCGTACATCCCGTTCGGCGCCGGGCCGCGCACCTGCATCGCGCGGAACCTCGCGCTGATGGCCGCCACACTGGTCGTGCGGCGGGCCTTCCGGGCTTAGACTCGCGAGCTGTGTCCGCACCGCTCCTCACGGTCGCCGTCCTCGCCGGGCCGCTGCGCGAGCGGGCGCAACGGGTGGTCGACGAGGTGGCCGCCCAGGACGTGGCCGGCGATCTGGAGGTCATGGTCGTGGACCTCGAGCCGGCGCGCCGCCGCATCGCGATCCCGGACGGGCTGCGCGGCATCACCGTCGACCTCCCCGGTGGCCCGCTGTCGCGCGGCAAGGGGGAGGCGGTCAGGCGGGCGAGCGCGCCGGCGGTCGCGTTCCTCGAGGACCACTGCTACCCGCGCCCGGGCTGGGCGCGGGCGCTGATCGAGGCTCATCGGGGCCCGTGGGCGGCCGTCGGCTACGCGTTCGAGAACGCGAACCCGGACACGTGGGTGAGCCGCTCGGCGATGCTCTCGGACTACATCGTGTTCGTCGATCCCCCGCGCGGGCCGGCCGGGCACGTATCCGGCAACAACGTCTCGTACCGGCGCGATGCCCTGCTCGCGTTCGGCGACCGGCTCGACGACCTGCTGATCGTCGACTACAACCTCCACCAGGCGCTGCGACGGCGCGGCGAGCGCCTGTTCATCGAGTCGCGCGCGCTCGTCGCGCACGAGAACTACTCACGCGTCGCGGACCTGGCCCGCGCGAACCGCGCCTACTGCCGGGTCATGGCCGCCAACCGCGCCCGGGGCTGGAGCCCGGCCCGGCGGCTGTTCTACGCGCTCGTCGCACCGGTCGCGGCGCCGGCCATCAAGCTCGGCCGCCTCGTGCAGAGCGTGATCGGCCGCCCACGGCTGGCCGGTCCGGCACTGGCGGCCGCGCCGGTGATCCTCACCACCTACGCCTGGGCCGCCGCCGGCGAGTCGCGCGGGTACTTCGACGCCTCCGCCAGTCGCGCGGAGGAGGACTTCCTGCGGTGGGAGCTGGCCACGCCGCGGGCGTGACCGGGACCCCGGGGGTGTCGGTGATCATCCCGGCCTACCACTCGGACGGGACGATCGCGAGCTGCCTGGAGGCGCTCCGCCGCCAGAGCACGAACGGCTTCGAGGTGATCGTCGTGAACAGCTCGCCGTCCGACCGCACCGGGGCGATCGTGACCGAGCGCTTCCCCGAGGTCCGCTACCTGGCCTCGGAGCGGCGGCTGCTGCCGCACGCGGCTCGCAACGTGGGGGCGCGGGAGGCGCGCGGCGACGTGCTCGTGTTCACCGACCCCGACTGCGAGGCCGCCCCGGACTGGATCGCCCGGCTGCTCGCGGCGCAGGCGGAGGGGCACGAGGTGGTGGTGGGGAGCATGGACGTGGCCGATCGCGACCGCTTCGCGCGCGGGGTCCACTTCGTGAAGTACTGGTGGCTCCTGCCGGGGCTGGCCCCCGGCCGCCGCTGGATCGCGCCGACGGCGAACGCGGCCTACAGCCGCCGCGTCTGGGAGGAGGTCGGCCCGTTCGACGACTCGATGTTCGCGAGCGACGGTGTGATGAGCTGGGACGCCGCCCACCGCACCGGGCACGAGCCGTGGTTCGAGCCGAGCGCGCGCGTGCACCACCGGCACCCGGGCGGGGTGGGCTCGCTGTGGCGCGAGCGGAGCGCGCGCGGCGAGGAGTTCGCCCAGGTGCGCATGCGGCGCGAGGGCTGGTCG
>JALZEZ010000081.1 GCA_030861775.1 Actinomycetota bacterium | reverse complement strand
CCCGGCGCTGGCGGAAGAGCTCGCCGGCCGGCTCACCGCCGCCGGCGTGGAGGTGCCGCCGCGCGACCGGACCACGCTGGTCTCGTGGCGCTCGCCCGACCCCACCGCGGAGGTACAGCGGCTGGCCGAGGCGGGCGTGCGCGTGCGCGAGCTGCCCGGACGCGGCCTGGTGCGCGCCTCGGTCGGCGCCTGGTCGGACGAGGACGACCTCGAGCGCCTGCTGGCCGCGCGCTAGTCCTTCGCGGTCATCACGACGATGCCCAGCACGATCGCCGCGATACAGACGAGCAGGGCCAGGCCCGCGATCGCCCCGAAGATCGCCGCCCGGGTCATGCGGTTCTCGCGGATCTCGTCGGCGAGCTTGGTGGAGCCGGCCACCGCGATCGAGAACGCGAGCGACACGCCGAGGCCCGCGGCCAGCGCCTGGTAGACGACCTCGAGCAGGGTCGCCCAGTCGACGACCTCGGCGGCGAGCCTCACGCCTCGGCTCCCGCCAGCGCACTGCGGCGCGCCCGCCGGGCGAAGGCCCAGGCCATCCCGACGAGGATCGCGGCGCTGATCAGGACCGGCCCGATCGCGCTGTCGTCACCGAAGATCCGCGTCACGCCGTAGACGGCGGCGCCCACCGCGCCCGCGGCCGGGATCGTGAGGACCCAGGCGAGGATGATGTTGCCGGCCACGCCCCAGCGCACCGCAGACAGCCGCCGCGCCGCGCCGGCCCCCATCACCGCGCCGGAGATCGTGTGCGTGGTCGAGAGCGGGTAGCCCGCGTGCGAGGCCGCGAGGATCACCGCGGCGCCGCTGCCCTGGGCGGCGAAGCCCTGGGCCGTGTCCATCTTGATGATCCGGGTGCCCATCGTCCGGATGATCCGCCAGCCGCCGACGTAGGTGCCGAGCGCGATCGCCGTCGCCGCGCTGACCTTCACCCAGGTCGGGACGTAGAAGGCGTCGGGCGCGATCTCGCCGTGGGCGATCAGCGCCAGGACCATGATGCCCATCGTCTTCTGGGCGTCGTTCGTGCCGTGCGCGAGCGCGAGCATCCCGCCGGAGATCACCTGGCCCGCGCGGAAGCCGGCGTTGACCGGCCCGGGGCGCAGCCGGCCCACGACGCGGTAGCAGAGGAGGATCGCCAGCCCGGCCGTGAGGAAGGCGAGCGTCGGAGCCACGAGGGCCGGCACGGCGACCTTGCCGAGCAGGCCGTCGCTGATCACGGCCTGGCTGCCCTCCGCCGCGAACGCGGCCCCCACGACGCCGCCGATCAGCGCGTGCGACGAGCTCGACGGCAGCCCGAAGTACCAGGTGACGACGTTCCAGGTGATCGCGCCGATGAGGCCGCCGAAGACGACCGGCAGCGTGATCACGTCGGCCTCGACGATCCCCGTGCCCACGGTCGCCGCCACCTGGATCGAGATGAACGCGCCGACGAAGTTCAGGATCGCGGCCATCGTGACCGCCACGCGCGGGGGCAGCGCACGCGTGGATATCGAGGTGGCCACGACGTTCGCGGTGTCGTGGAACCCGTTGGTGAAGTCGAACGCGAGCGCGGTCGCGATGACCAGGTAGAAGACGACGTCGGCGGACACGCCTAGGCGTTCTTGATCGTCACGCCCTCGAGGATGTACGCGATCTTCTCCGCTGCGTCGATCGCGTTCTCCAGCCGGTCGTAGATGTCCTTCCAGCGGATCACGACCATCGGGTCGATCCCGCCCTCGAACAGCGAGGCCATCGCCTCGCGGGTGATGCGGTCGCCGTCGTTCTCGAGCCTGTTGACCTCGACCGTGTAGTGCGAGATGTCCTCGAAGTTGCGCAGCCGCGGCATCGCCTCGGAGAGCTGCCGCGCGCACTGGACCAGCACGGCGGAGAGCTGCTGGGCCTGCTCCATCGGCGCCTCGATCTTGTAGAGGCCGAGGTAGTCGGCGGCCTCCTCGATGTAGTCGACCATGTCGTCGAGGCCCGAGGCGAGCGAGAGGATGTCCTCGCGGTCGATCGGGGTGACGAACGTCTCGTTCAGCCGGCGGATGATGTCGTGGGTGATCCGGTCGCCCTGCTGCTCGCAGATGAGGATGTCCCGGGTCAGCTCCTCGCGCCGGTCCGGGTAGTTGCGCAGCATGTCGTCGAGCAGGCCGGCGGCGCGCACGATGTTGCCCGCGGCCTCCTCGAAGAGGTCGAAGTATTGGCGGTCCTTGGGGACCAGGACCTGTGACAGACGCGACATCGATCGACCTCCGTCGAGGCTCGTGATGGTCCGGACAAGCCCCGAGGCGCGGCGGCACGCGACCGAGGCAGCGGCAGTGTAGAGGGGTCTCCGGTCGTGCTCAGCCGACGAACGCGGCCTGCTCGATCCGGCGGGCCACCGTCTCGCCGAACCCGGGGAAGCGCTCGCGCACCGCGGCCGCGCTGCGGGCGTGCCCGTAGGCCACCCGGCGGCACTCGACGTCGCCGTCGTCGCCGACCAGCGCGTACCCGGCGCGGTGGTCGCCGTCGAAGGGCATGCCAACGCTTCCGGGGTTGACCAGCTCGATCCCACGGGCCCCGCGGCGCTGGAACTGGATGTGGGTGTGGCCGAAGACGAGGCGGTCCTCGGTCACGCCCGCGAGCAGCTCGGGCTCGTCGTCGGCCGGCTCCTCCAGGAAGCTGCGCACGTCCGAGACCGGGGAGCCGTGGACGAAGCGCGTCTCGCCCTCGAGGTGGCTCTCGGGCAGCGCGCCCAGCTCGGCCACGAGCTCCTCGCCCAGCAGCTCCCGGGACGCCCGGATCGCGGCCCGGACGACCTCGTCGTCCGGCGCGTCGCCGGGGTTCGCGGTCCAGCGCTCGCCGTTGCCGCGGATCCACTCCGCCCTGAGCATCCTCAGGCGGGCGACCGTCTCGGCCGGCCAGGGGCCGAACAGCGCGTAGTCGCCGCCGAGCACGTAGCGCTCGGCACCGGCCGCGGCGGCGTCCTCGAGTACCGCGTCGAGGGCGGGCAGGTTCCCGTGCACGTCGTAGAGGACCGCGTACATCAGGGGGGGACTTCGCCGGCCGGGCGGCGCCCGAGGGTGCGCGGGAGGCCGGCCGCGTCGGTGAGGGCGGCGTCCACGTCGGCGAGGATCGCACGCTCCGACCGCGACGCGACCAGCGGCTCGGACACGCCGTCCACGTGCACGTACGTGCGGCGCCCGTCGCCGCGCTCGGCGGCCTCGATCGGCACGACGGCGAAGATGCGGTCCGCGCGCACGAACTTGCCGTAGCCGAGCGCCACCATGCGCGGAAAACCGCTGGTCACGCGGGGAATTCTAGACCTGACCGCGGTCGCTACAGGCCGAGCGCGCGCAGCCCGACGACGACCAGCCAGGTCAGCAGCACGAGCCACGCCACGGTGGCCACGATGGCGACCACGATGAAAGCGACGAGCGTCGCGCGCTCGCGCAGCGGGGAGTCGTCCGGGGAGGGGAGGTTGCCGGCGGTGGTCTCGCTCATGGCGGCTGCATCGGCAGCCGCGAGCGGATGCATGAGTTCTAGGTGATCGGTTCCGGACCCGCGTGCCCGCGGGGGCGCGAAAACCAAGCTGGCCAAGGACGCAGGGTGATGTCCATGCACGAGTGCATGGACGAACCCGAGGACGCAGGTCCAGCGACGGTTTGCAGCGCCATCCGTGGGTGCCGGGGTCCGGGATCGGTCATCTAGGGCCGGACCTGCGACTGGCTGAAGCTCTGGCGGCCGCCCACGTTCATCCTGATCTGGAGGAAGCCGCCCTTCGCGAGCTCGACCTCGGCCGTGCCCTTCTCGCCGTCGCCGGTGACCTCGCAGTCGCGCTTCTCCCCCACCTTCATCTGGGGCGACGTGGAGGGGCACTCGTAGCGGTACATGTCGTAGCGCTTGTCGAGCGCCTCCTTCAGCTTCTCCTCGACCTCGTCGAAGGGGACGCTCGTCACCTCCGGCTGCTGCTCGGGCCCCTCGTCCTGGGGCGTCTCCACGAAGCCCTCGATCAGCCAGCGGTCGCCGCGCTTGATCATCCGCGTGGTCCGGTCGCGGCCCTGGATGTGGACCGTCGCGGTCGTGCCGGTCACCTTCACGTCGATCTGGTTCTGCGGCAGGTTGCGGAGCTTGGCTTTCTCGCTCGCGTCGAAGCCCTTCGCGATCTCCGCGATCACGCCCTCGCAGGTGCCCGCCTTGGTGCCCGGCGCCTCGGCCGCGATCCGCTTGGCGTTCTCGGTGAGATGGGAGCAAGCCCCCTGGCCGTCGCCCTCGGCGGTCGCCGCCGTGTACGCCTGGATCGTGCGCCGGATCGCCTGCTCGTCGGACCCGCCGCCCTGCTGCGGCGGCGGCTGCGTGGCCGGCGCGGTCGTGGTGGTCTGACCGCCGGAGGCCGGCTCGTCGCCGCCCTCGTCGTCGTCGCCGCAGGCGCCGAGCGCGAGCGCGGCGGTGGCGGCGAGCACGCACGCCAGGCGTCGATCGGGTCGCACGCCCTTATTGTGGCGAATCGCCGCCGCTCAGCAGCTTCCGCCCGCGGCGCGGTAGTGCGCGCAGACCCGCGCCGCGCTCAGCGCCTTCGGGTAGACCGCGAGCTCGTCGAGCGAGCCCGAGAACCCTCCCGTGCCGCTCCGCGCGCCGAGCGTGAACGCCGCCATGTCGAAGCTCTCGCCGCCGCTCGCCTCGCCGACCTTGCGTCCGTCGAGGTAGGTGGTCGAGACTCCGTTCGCGGTCGTCAGGACCAGGTGGTGCCAGGCCCCGTGGTCGAAGCCGCGGAAGACCATCTCGCTGCCGAACTTCGACCCGTAGGTCGAGCCCCAGCGCGAGCCGTCGTGGAAGTTGTAGGTCCGCATCGACATGGTCCAGTCCCCGAGCCCCGAGGTGAGGAAATGGGCCCAGTCCGGCGCGGTCGTCGCGGGCTTGACCCAGAGCTCGACGGTGGAGCCGGCGTTCGTCGAGACGGGCGCCGCGAGCCGCACGGTCGCCCGCTGGTCCGGGGCGACCGTGACCGAGCGGTCCTCGGGATCGCCGACCGCGCTCGCGCCGCCGTAGGTGGGAGCGGCCACCCAGGGATCGACGGTGGCGCCGCGCCCCGCCGCGTCCTTCGCCGTCCCCGACGACTCCGCCAGGCGCAGCCATGCGGACGGCGCGTCGTTGCGCACCTCCGTGGCGTAGCGCGAGCCCTTGATCCGCACGACGATCGGGTCCGCCCCGACGGACAGCGCGAAGCTGGTGCCGCGCCCGCGCGCGGTGAAGCTGGTCTCGCTGTGCGGGCGCTCGGTGCTCACGTCCGCGGGCTCGGCGAGGTTGAGCGTCACGGGCACGTCGCTCGGGAAGGCGTCGCCCTGATCGACCGCGCGGTTGTACTTCGCCCACTCGCAGCGCTGGTGCGGGTCGGTGATCGTCGCCGGGATGTCGGGGTGGTTGCAGTCCCAGATCGGCTCGTTGTAGACCGGTACCTGGTTCCACAGCACGAGATCCACGGTGCCGGCGCTGCGCGACAGCAGCACGCTGCGAAGCGTCGAAGGCGCGCCCGAGAGCGAGTAGTCGAGCGATGCCGGCCGGGCGTCGGTACCGGTGTCCCGGGTGATCTCGAGCAGCTCCTTCACGGAGTTGAAGGCCGGCTTCTTGCGCAGCGTCCAGGTGCTCTGCGGCTGGGTCCGGTCGCCCTCGACGGCGACCAGGCCGAAGTGCTCCTCCATGTCCTTCAGCGCCGGCTCGGGCTTCTGGTCGAGGAACTGGTAGAGGTAGGTGCGCGGGGCGCCGTTCGCGAACGCGGTGAGAAGCGTGCGCAGGATGTAGATCGACTGGGCCCGCTCCGAGACGCCGAAGTGGCCGGAGTTGCCGTTGTGGATCGCGGTGTGGAACCCGGTCTCGCTGATCACGGGCTTGCGGTTCGGGTCGCCGAACTTCGTCGCGTAGGTGGTCATCTGCGGGCCGATCGCCAGCTCCGGCTGCCGCCCGCCCGGGTACGGATGGGCGTTGGGGGCGTCCATGAAGTTGCCGGAGCCCGGTCGCGACGCGTAGGCGTCACGGCCCGCGTCGCTCATGAAGCTCGGTCCCCAGAAGGGCATGGAGCTGAAGCGCGAGTCGTTCTTGAAGCGGGTGTGGAACTCGCTCATGAACGCGTAGAGCTTCTCGGCCCACAGCAGGTCGTTGTTGCGCGTGCGGTCGAACTCGTTGGGGCCCTCGAAGCCGTCGGCGGTGCCGCCGAGCCGGTTGGGGTCGGTGACCAGCGCCATGGCCGTGTCCGCGTGCTCGACGTCCGAGCCCGGCTCCCCCGCGACCCACTGGAACTTGATGCCCGCGGCGGCGATGTCGCGCGCGCCGGGGTACTCGTCGCCGTACGGCTCGCGGCCGGTGCGCAGGCCATCGCGCACGTGCTTGACGCCCAGGTCGAGCAGCAGGGTCTTCAGGCGCGCCTTGTCCTTGTACGCGGTGTCGGGATAGAAGACGTGGACGTTCACGCCGATCGAGTCGGCGAAGGTCGCCCCGCTCCCGGCCACCGGCACCGGAGCCGCCTCCGCGGCCGGCGCCAGGAGAGCCCCCATCGTCACCAGCGCCGCCAGCGGCGCCACGCGCCTTGCGATCATGCAATACCCCCCGTCTCGCCCCCTGCGCGAATGATTGCACAGATGCTGCACCGCTGCAGCGGTGCTGAGTGACTCGGCCACCGCGGGAGAGGATGTCTCATCTCCGCCTCAGGTCGAGGGCGTAGCTTCGGCGTACGCTCAGTACCAGGACCGAGGAGGCACGATGAGCCGCAGGCTGAAGATCGGGATCACGGTGGTCGCGGTGGCGGCCCTCGCGGGCGGCGGCGCGGCGATCGCCGGCGGAGGAGGCGACGACGACGCCACCGAGAAGCCCATCACCGGCGCCGCCCTCGACCGCGCGAGCGCCGCCGCGCTCGAGCACACCGGCGGCGGGCGCGTCACCGACACCGAGGCCGGCGACGAGGAGGGCGCCTACGAGGTCGAGGTCACGCGCCCGGACGGCAACCAGGTCGACGTCCACCTCGACAGCCGCTTCCGCGTGATCGGCGACGAGGCGGACAGCGACACGTCCGAGGACGAGTAGGGGCCGGTCAGAGCCGCGGCTCCCCCTTGCAGGCCACATCCCTCATCGTGCAAACCTGGCCGGCGGGGAGCACCGCCGTCCGCCCGGCGCGAGATCCTCGGTGGATGGCCGACATCGACGAGCGGATCGGGCGGATACGGGAGGAGTTCGACAGTCTGCTCTTGACCGCGCGAAGGCGGTTGCTCGCCGGGGCCCCGGTCGAGCGTGTGCAGGGGTACTACGTGACGCTCGCGTTCAGCATCGTCGAGGACGCCGAAGCGAGGGCGGTGCTCGCCTCGGGGGATGACAGCGCGTTGGAGGCGCTGGCCGAGCACGCGACCCGGCTCGCCGAGCTTCACGCTGAACTGGCGGCAGAGTTCTCGGGCTAGTCAGTCCGTCGCCGCACGCGCGGCACGGTCTTCGAACCTAGCGGCACTTTCCCGCGCGAGCTCGCGCTGCCTGGCGTTCGGCAGCTCCGGCGCAATCTCTTCGCTCAGCCAGCGGGCCACATCCCGGCTCTCCTCAACACTCGTCGCCGTGGGCGTGCGCTGGCTGGCGTCAATCGCCTCTCGCTGCTTGGCGGACCGTGCCACGCCTCCGAGAGTAACGGGCGTGGAGGAGGAAGCACGCGATGGGCCGTGCTGGACTCGAACCAGCGACCCCCAGCTTGTCGAGCTGGTGCTCTAGCCAACTGAGCTAACGGCCCGCGGGCGGCGAGGATAGCCGCTGCGCGCGGGGCTGCCGACGGGTGGGCCGAGCTAGGCGCCGACCGGTGCCGGAAGCTCCGGCTTGGCCCCCTCGGGACGCGCCGGGAGCGCCCCGCGGGCGCGCATGGTGATCTCGAACGTCTCGCGGCTCGAGTGCCGCGGCGACCAGCCCGTCGTCTCCTTCAGCTTGTCCGTCGAGACGACCCACGGGTGGAGGGCGAAGTGCAGGTTGCCGGGGGGCGTCTCCGACTGGCGCAGGCTCCACATCAGCCCCGCGAAGCGCCACCACAGCCGCAGCGGCACCCGGCGGCGCCTCAGCCCGATCAGGTCGGCGCACTCCGGCGGCAGCATCGTGCCGTCGCCGGCCACGTTGAACGCGCCGCCGTGGCGGCCGTGGAGGAGCCGCTCGAGCGCGTCCACCAGGTCGTCCTCGTGCACGAACTGGAGCGGCTGCGGCGGGAGCCCGAACTCGGCCTGGAACGGCTGCTTCGTCCACAGCCGGACGATGTAGTTGTCCACGTTCGGCCCGAACACGATGCACGGCCGCACGATCGTCATGACCCGGTCCGGGTGCTCCCGCGCCCAGAGCTGGCAGAGCCGGTCGGCCTCGGTCTTGTGGCAGGCGTACGGGAAGCTCGGCACGCCGCGCACCGGCCAGTCCTCGTCGATCGGCACGGGGTTGTCCGGGAACGCCCCGTAGGCGGTCGCCGACGTGGTGACCATCACCTGCCCCACCCCGCCCTCCGAGCACGCGCGCAGCACGTTCTGGGTGCCGCCCACGTCGATGTCGTACTCGGCCTCCTGGTCGTGGATCGGGTTCAGCACGAACGCCAGGTGGACCACCACGTCCGGCCGCTCGGCCGCGATCAGCTCGCGCGCCCGCGCGTAGTCGCGCACGTCGAGACGCTCGAACGCCGTCCTGGGCCGGAACGAGGCGGGCGGCCGGATGTCGGCGATCACGATCCGCTCGGTGTCCTCGCGCGCGCCCAGCCGCTCGACCAGGCGCGTCCCGATGTAGCCCGAGCCACCGGTGATCAGGTAGCGCATCACCGGGATCGTAACCGGCCCCGGAAAAGCGGAAGGGGCCCCATCCATGGGACCCCTTCACGCTGGGTGTACGCGGCCCGCGAGGGGTCGGACCGCCGCACTCTGGGGGGCTTACGAGGTGGTGCTCGCCTGCTCCTCGCGCTTTGCCTTGGACTTCGACGACACGCACTTGCCGAACGCGTTCTTGCCGTTCTCGTTCGTGCCGTAGAACTCGGCGAACGTCTTGCCACCGTGGGCGGCCTTGAAGTCGTCCGGGTTCTGCTTCTGCTCGGCGCGGCACTCCTTGGCGGAGTTCACGTCCTCCTGCTCCTGCTCGTCGGCCTCGGCCTTGTTGGCCTTGGCCTTCTGCGAGACGCACTTCCCGTAGGCGTTCTTGCCGCCCTTGTTGGTGCCGTAGAACTCGGCGAACGTCTTGCCACCGTGGGCGGCCTTGAAGTCGTCCGGGTTCTGGGACTGCTCGGCCTTGCACTCCTTCGCGGCGTTGGACTTCGCCGTGTCCTCCTGCTTGGCGTCGCGGCGGGCGGCCTTCGACACGCACTTGCCGTACGCGTTCTTCTTGCCGCCGAACATGTTCCGGAAGTTGGTCTCGCCGGACGCGGCGCGGAGGGCCTTGCAGTACTTCGCGGCGTTCTTGAAGTTCGCCGGGTCAGGCTCCTGAGCGCCGGCCGATGCCGGAAGCACCAGCGAGGCACAGAGCAGCGCGACCGTCGTGATGCGCTTCTTCATTCGAGTCATTGCTCCTGAGAGTCGTGTTTTCCCCTGTCTTGCGGGCTAGAACGCGCTTCGCGCCGGGAGGTTGAGTAGTTTCCGGCGCCAGTGATGGAGCGGGTTTCCAGCACCTGCGCGCGGATCGTCGCGTCCAACGCGTTCGACTACGTCATCGCCGCGGTGATCCTCGCCAATGCGGCGATCCTGGGGCTCGAGACCTACGACGAGATCGACCGCGACGTGGGTGGCCTGCTCGACGCCCTCAACAAGGTCTGCCTGGGCATCTTCGTGGTCGAGCTGCTCATCCGCTTCGGCTCCTACGGGGGCCGCCCGCAGGACTACTTCCGGAACGGGTGGAACGTGTTCGACTTCGTCGTCGTCGGCGCCGCGTTCGTCCCCGGGCTCAGCCGGAACTCGACGCTGCTGCGGCTCGCCCGCCTCGCGCGGATCGTCCGGGTGGTCAGGCTGCTCCCCGACGTGCGGGTCCTGCTCGTCGCGATGGGCCGCAGCCTTCCGCCGCTGTTCAGCCTCGGCGTGCTGGCCGCGCTCGTCCTCTACGTGTACGCGATGGTGGGCTGGATGCTGTTCGGGGACGAGGACCCCGAGGCCTGGGGCGACATCGGCCAGGCGGTCCTCACGATGTTCGTCCTGCTCACGCTCGAGAACTTCCCGGACAAGCTCGAGCGGGGCATGGAGATCGAGCCGTTGTCATGGATCTTCTTCGTCAGCTTCGCCCTGCTGGCGGCGTTCATCCTGCTGAACGTGCTGATCGGGGTGGTGCTGAACTCGATGGAGGAGGCGCGCGCGATCGAGCTCGACCACGAGCGCGAGGCGCTGAAGAAGCTGCGCGCCGAGCCCGGCGGCGAGGAGCCGCTTCAGGACGTCGTCCTGGAGGAGCGGGTGGTGGCGCTGAAGGTGGCGCTGGAGGAGCTCGAGCGCGAGCTACAGCTAGCCGACCTGGGCGGGCGGCGTCCGCCGCCGCGCGGCGGCGCTCGCCCGCAC
>JALZEZ010000625.1 GCA_030861775.1 Actinomycetota bacterium | reverse complement strand
GGGCCGATCCGGATCGTGTGCGGCAAGGGCAACAACGGCGGCGACGGGCTGGCCTGCGCGCGGCTCCTGCGCGACGAGGGCCGCGAGGTCGACGTGCTCGCCGTGGGCGACCTGTCGGAGACGAAGGGCGACGCGCGCGCGAACCTCGACCGCCTGCCCGGCCCCGGCCCGGAGCCGTTCGAGCCCAAGCGGCTGGAGGGCTCCGGCGCGGTGGTCGACGCGATGCTCGGAACCGGCTTCGAGGGCTCCCCGCGCGAGCCGGTCGCGGGCGCGATCGCGGCCATCAACGAGTGCGACGCGCCGGTGATCGCCTGCGACGCCCCCTCGGGCGTGAACGCCTCGACCGGCGAGATCGAGGGCGAGGCGGTCCGGGCCGAGGTGACGGCGACCTTCCACGGGCCGAAGATCGGCCTGCACGTGGCCCCCGGGACCTTCCACGCCGGGCGGGTGGAGGTGGTCGAGATCGGGATCCCGCGCGGGGCGCCGGAGCCGGAGGGCACCGGGCTGATCTCCGACCGCGTGCTGGACCTCTATCCCGCGCGCACGCGCGAGGGCTCGAAGTTCACCTCGGGCACCGTGGTCATCGCCGGCGGCGCGGCGGGGTACGTGGGCGCGCCGTCGATGGTCGCGCTGGGGGCGCAGCGCACGGGGGCCGGCTACGTGCAGCTCGCGGTGCCCGAGTCCGCCCAGCAGGCGGTGGCGCTGCGGCTGCTCGAGGCGGTCACGCGCGCGCTGCCCGAGGAGGACGGCATGCACGTGGCCGCCGGGGTGGAGGAGGTCGAGGAGATGGCCGAGCGGGCGGGCGCGGTGGTGCTCGGGCCGGGCCTCGGCCGCTCCGAGGGCGCGGTGGAGTTCGCGCGCGGCGTGGCCCGGACGGTGGAGACGCCGCTCCTGATCGACGCCGACGGCCTCAACGCGCACGTGGGCGAGCTCGAGTCGCTGCGCGAGCGGCCCGGGCCGACCGTGCTCACCCCGCACGCGGGCGAGCTGGGCCGGCTGATGGAGGTCGAGTCCGACGAGATCTCGGCCCACCGCCTCCGGTACGCGCGCGAGGCGGCCGAGCGCAGCGGCTGCGTGGTGCTGCTGAAGGGCGACGACACGATCGTGGCCGCGCCCGGCGGTCCCGTGGCGGTGAGCCCCGGGGCCACCGCGGCGCTCGCGACGGCCGGCACCGGCGACGTGCTCTCGGGCATCGTCGGGGCCCTGCTCTCGAAGGGGATGGACGCGCTCGCCGCGGCCGCCGCGGGCGTGCGCCTGCACGTATACGCGGGGATGGCCGCGGCCGAGCGGCTCGGCGCGGACCACGTGGTCGCGGGCGACGTGATCGATGCCCTGCCGGAGGCCTTCGCCCGATAGCCTCACGCGCGTGGCCGGCCTGGTGCGCGAGGTGATGACGCCCGACCCCGTGACCGTCACCCGCGAGACGGGGGTCGAGGAGCTCGTGCGCCTGCTCGGGGAGAACGACCTGCCCGGCGTGCCGGTGGTGGACGCCTCCGGGCACTGCGTGGGGATGGTCACCGAGTCCGACCTCGTCATGACCGACGAGGACGGCGAGGACCTGCACATCCCGCACTACATCGAGCTCTTCGGCGGGCTGATCCCGCTCGAGCCGCTGCGCAAGTTCGAGGAGCGGCTGAAGAAGGCCGCGGCGGCCAGCGTGGCGGACATGATGACCGCCCCCGCGGTCACGGTCGAGGCCGACGACCCGGTCCGCAAGGCCGCGCGCCTGATCGCCGAGAGCGGCCACAATCGGCTCCCGGTCGAGGACGGCGGCCGCCTCGTGGGCATAGTCACGCGCGCCGACGTCCTGCGCGCGATCACCACGGAGTAAGTGGTCCGCGAGGGGGCGGCCGGACGGGTGCCCGAGCGGGCGCTCGCACGCATCGACCTCGGCGCGATCGAGCGCAACTGCGCGCGGCTCCGGTCGGGGCTCGCGGAGGGGGCCGAGCTGTGCGTGGTGGTGAAAGCGGACGGCTACGGGCACGGCGCGGTGCCGAGCGCGCGCGCCGCGCTGGCGGGCGGCGCCGCCCGGCTGGCGG
>JALZEZ010000327.1 GCA_030861775.1 Actinomycetota bacterium | reverse complement strand
CCTGACCGCGCTCGGCGAGGCGCACGCGCACGGCGTGGCGGTCGACTGGGCGCGGCTCTTCGAGGGCAGCGGCGCCCGCCGCGTCGAGCTGCCCACCTACGCGTTCCAGCGCGAGCGCTACTGGCTCCCGCTGGACAGGGGCAGCGGCGACCTGAGCGCCGCCGGGCTCAGGGCGATCGACCATCCGCTGCTCAGCACCGGCCAGCAGCTCGCGGGCACGGACGAATGGCTGTTCACCGGGCGCGTGGCCCGGGCGACGCACCCGTGGGTGAGCGACCACGTCCTCCTCGACACCGTGGTCCTCCCGGGGACCGCGTGGGTCGAGCTCGTGCTCGCCGCCGCCGACGCCGTCGGGTGCGACGCGCTCGAGGAGCTCACCTTCGAGTCGCCGCTGGTGCTCGGCGAGCAGGACGCCGCGCAGCTTCAGGTCCGGATGGAGGCTCCCGACGACTCGGGCCGCCGGCCGTTCGCGATCTACTCCCGCATGGAGTCGCCGGACGACGGCGACGAGCAGGACTGGACCCGCCACGCGAGCGGTGCGGTCGCGCCCGCCGCCGACGCCGCACCGTCGGAGCTGGTCGAGCGCCTCGCGGCGGAATCGTGGCCGCCGGAGGGGGCCGAGGAGGTCGACGTCGACGACATGTACGACCAGTTGACCGGGCTCGGCTTCGCGTACGGAGGCTCGTTCATGGGCGTCCGGGCCGCATGGCGGCGGCCGGACGAGATCTTCGCCGAGGTCGCCCTCGAGGAGGAGCATGCCGAGGAGGCGGCGCGCTACCGCGTGCATCCCGCGCTCTTCGACACGGCGATGCACGCCGTGGTGGCGTTCGCGGCCGACTCCGAGGACGGCGGCGCCAGGATGCTGTTCCACTGGCAGGGCATGCGCCTCTACGCGGGCCAGGTGACGGCGATGCGCGTCCGGATCGGCCTGGCCAGCGACGAGTCGTGGAACATGGCGGCGCTCGACCCGTTCGGCGGGCAGGTGCTGTCCGTGGAGGAGGTCGTTCCGCGACAGGTGGAGCCGGAGCAGCTCGCCCTGGCGCGCCGCGGTCGCTCCGACGATCGCTTCAGGCTCGAGTGGGTCGAGGTCCCGGTCCCGTCGACTAACGGCCATCCGCAGCGCTTCGCGGTGCTCGGTGACCTCGAGGCCCCGGAGCTCGGTGAGCGGTATGCCGACGTCGGGGAGCTCAGCGATGCCATCGACGCCGAGTCGGAGGCGCCCGACGTCGTCCTGGCGCCCCTGCCCGTCGACGATGGCGGCGACGCGGCCGAGGCGGCGCGCGCCGGCGTCCTGCGCACGCTCGCGCTGCTGCGGTCGTGGCTCGGGCAGGAGCGTCTCTCGAATGCGCGGCTGGTGCTCGTGGCGAGCGGGGCGGTCGCCGCGCGTGACGGCGAGGCTCCGGACCTGCGCGCCGCGGCCCAGTGGGGCCTCGTGCGGTCGGCGCAGAACGAGCATCCGGGTCGCTTCGGGATCCTCGACATGGATGGCGCCGATGCGTCCTGGAACGCGGCGTCCGCCGTCCTCGCGGGGGGCGAGGCGCAGATGGCGATGCGCGACGGAGCGGTGCTCGTCCCGCGCGTTGCGCGCACCGACGCCGTGGCGGCGGCGGACGAGCCGGCCTTCGATCCGGACGGCACGGTGCTGATCACCGGCGGCACGAGCGGGCTGGGCGCCCTCGTCGCGCGCCACGTCGTGGAAGAGCACGGCGTTCGCCACCTGATGCTGCTCAGCCGCCGCGGTCCGGAGGCTCCGGGCGTGGGCGAGCTCGAGGCCGAGCTCCAGGAGCTCGGAGCGACGCCGGTGCTGGCGGCGTGCGACGTCGCCGACCGCGACCAGCTCTCGCAGGCGTTCGACGCGATCCCGCCGGAGCACCCGCTGACGGCCGTGATCCACGCCGCGGGCGTGCTCGACGACGGCGTGGTCGACTCGCTGATGCCCGACCAGGTCGAGAAGGTGATGCGCCCGAAGGTCGACGGGGCGCTCCATCTCCACGAGCTCACGGAGGGGGTCGACCTCGCCCACTTCGTGATCTTCTCCTCGTTCGCCGCCACGGTCGGCCCGCCCGGCCAGGGCAACTACGCGGCGGCCAACGCGTTCGTCGACGCGCTGGCGCAGCGGCGGCACGCGAGCGGGCTCCCGGTCAGGTCGCTCGTGTACGGAGCGTGGTCGGAGTCCGGTGGCATGACCAGCGATCGAGACGAGGCGGACAAGGCGCGCATCCGGCGCCTCGGCGCCGCGCTGCTGACGAACGAGGAGGGGCTCGCGCTGTTCGACGCCGCTCTCCGGGCCGACGACCCGCTGCCGGTGCTGGTGCGGCTGGACTCCGCGATCCTCGGTCGCATGGCGCGCGACGGAGCGCTGCCTCCGATCCTGAGCGGGCTCGCTCGCGCGCGGCCCGGGCGCACGGGCGAGGTGCGCGACTCGATCCAGAGGCGGCTGTCCGGCGTGCCGGAGGCGGACTGGCCGGAGGTCGTGCTCGACCTCGTCCGCAGCCAGGTCGCCGACGTGCTGGGGCTCGAGTCGGGCGAGGTCGTGGATCCGCAGCTCACGTTCAAGGAGCTGGGCTTCGACTCGCTCAGCGCCGTCGAGCTGCGAAACGGCCTGATGAGGGCGACGGGGATCCAGCTGCCGGCCACGACGGTGTTCGACCATCCGACGCCCGCGGCGGTGGGCGAGTACATCCTCGGCCAGCTGCCTCGCGACGGGGCCGCGGCGCAGCAGGCTCCGTCGTTCGACGGCGAGTTCGAGCGCATCGAGCGACTGCTCGAGGAGGCCGCGAGGGACGAGCAGCGCCGGACGCAGATCGAGGCGCGCCTGCGCGCGTTCAACGCCCGCGTCCGGGGCTACCTGATGGACGGCGCCGAGTCGGCGGACGGCGACGGCCAGGAGGACCTGGACTCGGTCTCCGACGACGAGATGTTCGCGCTGATCGACAAGGAGCTCGGAGCCGGGTGAGCGACGAAGAACGCCTTCGTCAATACCTGCGCAAGGTAACCGGCGAGCTGCGCACCGCGAACCGGCGCGTGCGCGAGCTCGAGCAGCGCGACCACGAGCCGATCGCGATCGTGGGCATGAGCTGCCGCTATCCGCGGACGGTCCGCTCGCCGGCGGAGCTGTGGCAGCTGGTCGCCGATGGCGTCGACGCGGTCGCGGACTACCCGGACAACCGCGGCTGGGACCTCGAGCGGCTGCACGACCCGGACCCGGACCACCCCGGCACCGTCGTCTCCCGCGGCGGCGCGTTCATGGAGGACATCTCCGGGTTCGACGCCGACTTCTTCGGGATCGCCCCGAGGGAGGCGCTCGCCATGAACCCGCAGCAGCGGATCATGCTCGAGCTGATGTGGGAGACGTTCGAGGATGCGGGCGTCGACCCGGCCTCGTTGCGCGGCAGCGACGTGGGCGTCTTCGCGGGCCTCTTCCACGACGACTACAGCACGACCACCGCGCGGGCCCTGCGGGCCCCGGACCTGGAGGCCTACGCGTACGGCGGCGATTCCGCGTGCATGCTGGCCGGACGGTTGGCCTACACCGCCGGGCTCCAGGGCCCCACCGTCTCGGTCGACACCGCCTGCTCGTCGTCGCTCGTCGCCGTGCACCTCGCGTGCCAGGCGCTGCGCGCGGGCGAGTGCTCCCTCGCCCTGGCGGGCGGCGTCACGGCCCTGTCCACGCCGGCGCTCCTGATCGCCTTCAGCCGTCTGAGGGTCGTGTCCCCGGATGGCCGGTGCCGCGCGTTCGGGGCGGGTGCGGATGGCGTCGGTCTCGCGGAGGGCGCGGGGCTGCTGGCGCTCGAGCGGTTGTCGGATGCGCGGCGCCTGGGTCACCGGGTCCTGGGCGTGCTGCGCGGCTCCGCGGTGAACCAGGACGGCGCGTCGAACGGGCTGACGGCGCCGAACGGCCCGGCGCAGGAGCGCGTGATCCGCCAGGCGCTCGCGAGCGCGGGGCTCTCCCCGGCGGACGTCGACGCGGTCGAGGGACACGGCACGGGCACGACGCTGGGCGACCCGATCGAGGCGCAGGCGCTGCTGGCCACCTACGGCCGCGAACGCGCCGACGGCCCGCTGCGGCTCGGCTCGATCAAGTCGAACATCGGCCACACGAACGCCGCGGCCGGGGTCGCCGGCGTGATCAAGATGGTCGAGGCGCTGCGCCACGAGGAGCTGCCGCGCTCGCTGTACTGCGAGGAGCCGAACCCGCACGTGGACTGGACGACGGGCGACGTTCGCCTGCTGACCGAGGCCGAGCCGTGGGAGCGCGGCGAGCGGCCGCGGCGGGCCGGAGTGTCGTCCTTCGGGGCCAGCGGCACGAACGCGCACGTGATCCTCGAGGAGCCGCCGCTCGTCGAGGCCGAGGAGGCGCCGGAGCGCGAGCCGCCGATCGTGATCCCGGACTCGGGCGCCCCGCTGCCCGCCGTGCCGTTGCTGCTGTCGGCGCGCGGCGAGGCCGCCCTGCGCGGGCAGGCCGAGCGGCTGCACTCCCACCTCACCGAGCACGCCGAGCTCGACCCCGCCGACGTGGCCTTCTCGCTGGCCACGACGCGGGCCCAGCT
>JALZEZ010000080.1 GCA_030861775.1 Actinomycetota bacterium | reverse complement strand
GTACTGGTGCCGCGCTGGGCCGGCGCGATGGTCGTCGCGCGGACGCTCTTCCAGCTCGTCAGCGAGCGCCAGACCGGCGACAAGTCCATGGCCGAGTTCGAGCGGGTCGCGGCCGAGGAGCTGGCCGAGATGGGCGCCGAGCAGGTCGCCCAGCCGGTCGGCCCTGGCGGCAGAGCGGCCGCGGAGGCCGCCCGCCGCCGGGCGACGGTCTAGCGCGCCGCGGCGCGCTATCGGCGCAGGTTCACCTTCGACGAGTTGTCGCTCGCCCAGTCGGCCAGCGCGTTGAACGTGGCCGTCTTGCTGCCGCTGCGGCTGGTCAGGCTGGTGTCGAAGAAGAGGTACCTCTTCGTGGGCTGCGCGATCAGGAAGTGGAGCATCTGCTCCACGCGCCCGTTCTTCAGCGCGATGTCGTAGGCCTGGCGGATCCACCTGGCGCGCGTGGACTCCTTGACCTTCTTGCGCCCGCTGCGCAGGTACCCGAACTCGGTCAGGTACAGGTTGAGCGGCCGCCCGTCGGGCGTCTCCAGCTTGTTGCTCCTGGCGAGGCTGTCGAGGAACTTCGTGAGCCGGTCGAGCGTCCCGATCGTCACGTTGTCCTTGCCCGGGAACTTGTACTTGGGCGCGTGGCCGAGCAGGTCGTACGGATGGTGGGCGTAGCCGTCGGCCTTGAGCGAGCCGCTCTTGGTCACCGCCCGCAGGAACGTCAGCGGCGGCTGCGCCACGCGCTTGTTGCTGGCGTACGGCGCGGTCTCGCCGATCAGCACCTCGGCGCTCGGGTCGATGGCCTTGATCGCGGCGTAGCCGGTCGTGTAGAGCGAGCGGTAGAGCGAGGCCTGCGACTTGAGCGGTGCGAGCCAGCCGGTGTGGTTCGGCTCGTTCCAGATGCTGTAGCGCGTCACGTGGCCCTTGAAGTGGTTCACGGCCGCCTCCACGAACTCGCGGAAGAGCTTCGCGTTCGGCTTGTAGGGCCCGGTCTTCTTGTTGCCGGTGGCGTATGCGGGGGCCGTGCCGGTGAGGCCGAGCTCGAGGTTCACGCCGTTGGCGCTCGCCGCGTTGATCAGGGTGTCGAAGGCCGAGAAGTCGTAGCGGAGGTTGCTCGGCTTCGAGCGCGAGCGCGCCGCCCTGGCCCCGACCACCGACGACCAGGAGACGTTCACCCGCAGCCAGCGCACGTTGAGCTGCTGGAGGAGCTGGAAGCCCTTCGTGTGCTTCAGGTACGCCTGGGTCAGGAACACCGCGTCGTCCTGCGCGGCCAGCTCCATTCCGGTCTTGGCCTGCGACGGCGTACTGGTGCCGAGCGCGGCGACGAGCGTGAGGGCGGCGACGAGCGTGATCCTTCGCATACGACGGGTCATGAGCCTCGGGGCAGTCGGGTACGGGTAGGGCCCTGTATCGGCCGGTCCGACGAGTCTAGAGAGCAATCTCCCCAACGTCGCCGGTTCCGCAAATTGGGCCGTTCGGCGCCCGGAGACCCCGAAACGGCGGCCTAGACTGACCCCGTGGCCCAGTCCTCAGAGCTGATCGTCTCAGGCGCCCGAGAGCACAATCTCAAGGACGTCCACGTCCGGCTGCCCCGAAACGCCCTGGTCGTGATCACGGGCCTCTCGGGCTCCGGCAAGTCCAGCCTCGCCTTCGACACGATCTACGCCGAGGGGCAGCGCCGCTACGTCGAGTCGCTGTCGGCGTACGCGCGCCAGTTCCTGGGCCAGATGGACAAGCCCGACGTGGACTCGATCGAGGGCCTCTCGCCGGCGATCTCGATCGACCAGAAGACCACCTCGCGCAACCCGCGCTCGACGGTGGGCACGGTCACCGAGATCTACGACTACCTGCGCCTGCTCTGGGCCCGGATCGGCCATCCGCACTGCCCGAACTGCGACCGCCCGATCGAGGCCCAGTCGGCCGAGCAGATCGTGGACCAGGTGATGACCCTGCCGGAGGGGTCGAAGTTCATGGTCCTGGCGCCGGTCGTGCGGGGGCGCAAGGGCGAGTACGGGAAGCTGTTCGAGGAACTGCGCGCCGAGGGCTACGCCCGCGTGAAGGTCGACGGCGAGCTGCGCCGGCTCGAGGACGACATCGTGCTGGACAAGAAGTTCAAGCACGACATCTCCGTCGTGGTCGACCGGCTGATCATGCGCCCCGACCTGCGCAAGCGGCTGGCGGACTCGATCGAGACCGCGGTGGGCGTGGCCGAGGGCATGGTGGACATCGAGGACGTCGAGAGCGGCGCGGTGACCACCTACAGCGAGCGCTTCATGTGCCTGCACTGCGGGACCTCGATGCCCGAGCTCGAGCCGCGGATGTTCTCGTTCAACTCGCCTCACGGGGCCTGCCCGCGCTGCACCGGGCTCGGCTCGCAGATGGAGATCGACCCGGACCTGATCGTGCCGGACCCGTCGCTGTCGCTGAACGACGGCGCGATCCTGCCCTGGACCGCCACCTCCTCGAACTACTACGACCAGCTCACCTCGGCCATCGCCGACCGCTACGAGGTGGACATGGACACCCCCTGGGAGGACCTCCCGGAGGACACCCAGGACTGCTTCCTGTGGGGCACCGACGGCGACCGCATCTACATCTCGTACCGCAACCGCTACGGGCGCCGGCGCTCGTACACCACGAGCTTCGAGGGGATCGTCCCCAACCTCGAGCGCCGCTACAAGGAGACGGACTCCGACTACATCCGCGAGAAGATCGAGGAGTTCATGTCGGTGCGGCCGTGCCCGGAGTGCGAGGGCGCCCGGCTGCGGCCCGAGTCGCTGCACGTGCGCGTGGGCGGGCTCGGCATCCACGAGGTCACGCGCATGTCGGCCCGGCGCGCGATCGGCTGGTTCGAGGCGCTCGCCCTCTCCGACACCGAGCGCCAGATCGCCCGGCTGATCCTGCGCGAGATCGACGAGCGGCTGCGCTTCCTCGACAACGTGGGCGTGGGCTACCTGTCGCTCGACCGCGCGGCGGGCACCCTGTCCGGCGGCGAGGCGCAGCGCATCCGGCTGGCCACCCAGATCGGCTCCTCGCTGGTCGGCGTGCTCTACATCCTCGACGAGCCCTCGATCGGGCTCCACCAGCGCGACAACGCCCGGCTGATCGCCACGCTCGAGCGGCTGCGCGACCTCGGCAACACCGTGATCGTCGTCGAGCACGACGAGGGCACGATGAAGGCCGCCGACCACCTGGTGGACATGGGCCCGGGGGCGGGCGAGCACGGCGGCCGCGTGGTGGCCGAGGGGCCGCCCGAGGACGTCATGCGCGTGGCCGAGTCGGCCACCGGCCAGTTCCTCTCGGGCGAGCGCGAGATCCCGATCCCCTCCCGCCGCCGCCGGCCGAGCGGCCACATCGAGATCCAGGGCGCGACCCAGCACAACCTCCAGAAGGTCAACGCGAAGATCCCGCTCGGGGTCTTCTGCTGCGTGACCGGCGTGTCCGGCTCGGGCAAGTCCACGCTGGTCAACGAGGTCCTCTACAAGGCCGTGGCCAACCGGCTGCACAAGGCCAAGCTGCGGCCGGGCGCGCACCGCCGCATCACCGGGCTCGACGAGGTCGACAAGATCATCAACATCGACCAGTCGCCGATCGGGCGCACGCCGCGCTCGA
The DNA here is from genome assembly GCA_030861775.1 of Actinomycetota bacterium. Lineage (GTDB taxonomy): Bacteria > Actinomycetota > Thermoleophilia > Solirubrobacterales > Thermoleophilaceae > AC-37. The sequence goes on along the minus strand of JALZEZ010000080.1, from coordinate 6,876 downwards.
ACCCGGCCACCTACACGGGCCTGTTCGATCCCATCCGCGACCTGTTCTCGCGCACGCAGGAGGCCCGGGCGCGCGGCTACAAGCCGGGCCGCTTCTCGTTCAACGTCAAGGGCGGGCGCTGCGAGGTCTGCCGCGGCGACGGCCAGATCAAGATCGAGATGCACTTCCTGCCGGACGTGTACGTGCCGTGCGAGCAGTGCGGCGGCCGCCGCTACAACCGCGAGACGCTCGAGGTCCGCTTCAAGGGCAGGACGATCGCGGACGTGCTGGCCATGCCGGTCGAGGAGGCGCTCGACTTCTTCCAGCACATCCCCAAGATCAAGCGCCGCCTCCAGGCGCTGCACGACGTGGGACTGGACTACATCCGGCTCGGCCAGCCGGCCACGACGCTGTCCGGCGGCGAGGCCCAGCGCGTGAAGCTGGCCACCGAGCTCTGCAAGATCGCCACGGGCCGGACGCTCTACATCCTCGACGAGCCCACCACCGGCCTGCACTTCGCCGACGTGCAGCGCCTCCTCGAGATGCTCGACCGGCTGGTGGACCAGGGCAACACGGTCGTGGTCATCGAGCACAACCTCGACGTGATCAAGACCGCCGACCGCATCGTGGACCTCGGCCCCGAGGGCGGCGAGGAGGGCGGCCGGATCGTGGCCACCGGCACGCCGGAGGACGTGGCCGCCACGCCGGGCTCGCACACGGGCCGCTTCCTGGCCGGGATCGTGGAGCCGAAGGTCAAGCGCACCGCGCGCCGGCGCCTCGCGGCGGCCGCCTGACCCGCGGTTATACTCGCCGGTATGACTTACAGGGTGGGTGCCAAGGGGCAGGTCGTCCTCCCGAAGCGGGTGCGTGACAAGCTCGGCATCAGGCCGGGCGACGAGGTCGTCGTCGAAGCGGCCGACGGAGAGGTCCGCATTCGGCGGGTCGAGCGTGGCCAGAGCCTGCTCGGGATGCTGACGGAGGGCGATCTACTCGGCGAGCTCGAGCGCGAGCACCGGGCGGAACTCGAGCGAGACGCGGTTCGCGCTCGGCGCGAGCCCTAGTGGTCCTCGACTCCTGGGCCGTCATCGCCCTGTTGCGCGCCGAGCCGGGCGGCCCCGAGATCGCGCGGCGCGTCGCCGGGGGCCAAGCCGTGATCTCCTGGATCAACGTCGGCGAGGTCTTCTGCGTGGTGGCTAGGAGGCTCGGGGAGGCCGCCGCCCGCGGCGCCGTCGATTCCCTGACCGAAACGGTCCGCGCCGTGGATGTCGATGCCGACTTGGTGCTGGATGCCGCTCGCGTCAAGGCACGCCATCCACTCTCCTACGCCGACGCGTTCGCCGTCGCTCTCGCCGAGCGCCTGCGGATGCCGCTTCTCACCGGCGACCCCGAGATCCTCGCGCTCGACCGGGCGGTGCAGGTCGTGGACCCTAGAAGCGCGTGAGCCTGAAGCTCTACGCGCAGAAGTGGCTGTGGTACGAGCGCAACTCGCGCCCGCTGCGCCGCCTGCGGATCCACCGGCACGCGCTGCGCTCCGAGGCGTTCATCCGGTTCCCGGTGCAGGGGAACGTGCTGGAGTCGCTCGACAGCGGGCAGCTGCGGCTGGGCAAGGGGGCGCTGCTCGAGCCGCAGTGCTGGATCACCATCGCCGAGGGGGGCCGGGTGTCGATCGGCGAGGGGTGCTTCCTCAACATCGGGACGATGATCGCCTGCCAGGACGAGGTCACGATCGGCGACCACGTCATGTTCGCCAACGGCTGCTTCGTCTCCGACGCCTCGCACGCCTACGACCGCGACGACATCCCGGTCACCTGGCAGGGCTTCACCTCCAAGGGCCCCACCCGGATCGGCTCGAACTGCTGGTTCGGCGTGAACTGCGTGGTCACGAGCGGCGTGACGATCGGCGACCGCTGCGTGATCGGCTCGAACAGCGTCGTCACGAAGGACCTCCCGCCGGGCGTGATCGCGGCCGGCGCGCCGGCGAAGGTCCTGCGCGAGATCGAGTTCCGCTCGGGGGACTAGCGCGACCAGGCCGGCTCGCGCGCGCCCCTGAGGACGCGCTTCGCGGCGCCGCCCTTCGTCGCCACGACGTACACGTGGCCGCCGCGCTCGAACGCGACCCGCCTGCCGTCCGGCGCGAACACGGGCGAGCTGTCGGTGGTGGCCGTCGTGAGGTCGCGCAGCGGCGCGGCCGTGCGGGTGTCGAACAGCGCGATCGAGCCGGGTCGCTGGATCGAGTTGTCGGGGGAGTCGTCCACGGGGACGTATGCCGTCGCGACCAGCGTGCTCCCGTGGACGTCGGGATGCCGGAGGTGGCGACCGCTCGGATCGAAGGCGAGCTGTCGCGCGCCCTCCCCCCGGCACGTGCCGTTCTGCTCCGATCCCGGGCTCGGGGTGCACAGGCCCTGATCCACGGACTCGCCCTCCTGGCGGTCGTCGACCTCCTCGGTCAGGCCCTCGCGCAGCACCTCGTCGCCGGCCCAGGCGGCGAACGGGCGACCGCCGCTCGACGCCACCGCGGCGCTGAGGGGGGCGATCCGCCCGGGTTGAGTGATAGCGCACCCGGGAACGACCCACGCATGGCCTACGGCTTCTACGTCTTCGAGCGCTACGACCTGATGCAGCTCGCGAGCGACGTGGACGAGGCGCTCGAGGACGTGCCGCGCGAGCGGATCGTCTCGATCAGCCACTCGGCCGCGACCGACGACAAGGGCATCCTCTACTCGGCGTTCATCGTGTTCGAGATGCCGAGCTGAAGGTGGTCAGCGCGAGCGCAGGCCTCCGAGCACCGCGCGCCCGATCGTGACGGGGTGCGAGAGCGCGGTGGTCACGCGGCCGGCCACGGACCGCGGGTCGTGCGCCACGCCGAGCTGGCGCAGGATCGTCGCCTGGTCGAAGTAGACGCGCTCGCCGACGATCTTGTCCCCACCCGGCTCGAACAGGAACAGCGCGCACATGCGGCACTCGAACGAGCGGCCGGTGGGGGGTAGGCCGCGCAGCGGCCCGGCGTGGGTGCCGCGCAGCAGGAACTCGACGACCACCGCCTCGTCCGAGTGGTGGAAGGCGATCGGCTCGTTCGTCTGGTCGGGGAAGGCGGCGCGGGTCTCGGCGAAGTAGGCGCGCACCTCCTCCTCGCCGTCGTGCACGTCGCCGGTGGCGATCAGCTCGTAGCGCGGGTGGTCGAAGGTGGCGATCGTCGTGTCGAAGTCGTGCCGGTTCTCCGACTCCATGTGCTCGCGGACGGTGGCCTCGCGGGCGGCGCGGAGCTCTGTGGACGGCGGGGCGGTGGCCACTAGGGGAGTATCCCGCAGGTGGGCAAGCGCGAGGGGGGAGGAGGGCGGGGGTGGACCTGGCCGCGGGCGGCGCTGGCGGCGAGCGTCGTGCTGTTCCTCGCCGCGTACGCGCTGGGCCTGCTTCCCGAGCCCCCCGACGGCCGCGAGGCCGTCGAGGACTCCGCCGACTCGCTCGGCCTGTGGCTGTACCCGTTTGTCGCGGGCGCGGCCTTTCTCGAGTCGTTCCCGCCGCCGTTCTGCGCCGTCTGGCCCGGCGAGTTCGCGGTGATCTTCTCCGGCGCCGTCGCCGCCCAGGACGGGAAGGTCGAGATCGTGCCGCTGATCGCCATCGTCTGGGTCGTGTCGGCGGTCGCCGACTCGGCCGCCTTCGCCGTGGGCCGCCGCTACGGCCGCGGCCTGCTCGAGCGCCACGGCCCGCGCTTCCGCGCCACCCCCGAGCGCATCGAGCGCCTGGACGCCTGGTTCGACCGCTGGGGCGCCGCGGTCGTCGCGATCGGCCGCCTGCTGCCGGTGGCCCGCCCGCTCGGCCCGTTCGTGGCCGGCACCTCGAAGCTCTCGTACCACCGCTTCCTGCGCTGGAACCTACTGGGCGTGACCCTGTTCTCGGTCGGTTTCTCCCTGCTCGGCTACGTCTTCTACCGCTCCTACGACGAGCTGGTCGTGGCGATCGGCCGCGTGGGTCTCGCGGTGGTCGGCACCGCGCTCGTCGCGGGACTCCTGGTGGTGGCGGTCCGGCGCCGCCGGAGCACTGGCGCCTAGCCGCCTCGCGGACCTGTACTTTCCCCGCCGGGAGGAGTGTGAGCAGCGCCGTAATCGATCGGCAGAGCGTGAGTACGCGGCGTTCTGCCGTGCGCGTCGGGGTGCTCGTCGCGCTGGTCGCGGCCGCCGCCGTGGTGGGCTGGCTGATGCTGTTCGACTCGAGCGGCGACTACACCGTCCGGGTCCGCTTCATCAACGCCGGCCAGGTCGTGCGCGGCGGCCTGGTGGAGGTGGCCGGCCAGAAGGTCGGCACGGTCAAGAAGCTGCGGCTGACCGACGACGGGAGCGCCGAGCTGGAGCTGGCGATCGACGAGGAGTGGGCGCCGCTGCCGCAGGGCACGCACGCCCAGATCCGCCAGTTCGGCCTGTCGGGACCGGCCAGCCGCTACATCGACCTGCGCTACCCGCCCAACAAGGAGGACGCCCGCGAGATCCCCGACGGCGGCGTGATCGAGCAGAGCGACACGACCTCGAACGTGGACCTCGACGAGGTCTTCTCGATCTTCGACAGGAAGACGCGCGACCAGCTCCGCGAGGTGTTCCGCGGGTCGAACCGCCAGTATGCGGGCCAGGCGGAGAACGCCAGCCAGGGCTACATCTACCTCGACCCGGCCCTGGTCTCGGCCAGCCGCCTGTTCCGGGAGCTCAACCGCGACACCGACGAGCTCGAGCGCTTCGTGACCGAGAGCTCCGACCTCGTCGGCGACGTGGCCGAGCGGCGCGACGACCTCGCCTCGCTGATCTCGAACCTGGCCGACACGACCGGCGCGCTCTCCCGCCCGCGCGGCGTGAACGGGGGTGCGCTCGCCGACGCGATCCGGCAGCTCCCGGACTTCATGCGCCAGGCCAACACCACCTACGTGAACCTCCGGGCGACGCTCGACGACCTCGACCCGCTGGTGACCGAGTTCAAGCCGGTGGCGAAGCGCCTCGTGCCTTACACCGCCGAGGTGCGGCGGCTGGTGCAGGACCTCGACCCGGCCGTGCGTGACCTGTCGTCGATCACCACCCGCCGCGGCAGGGACAACGACCTGATCGACCTCTCGCTGTCCACCCTCCCGTTGCGCGACATCGCGGTCGGCCCGGTTCGCCGCAACGGCGCCGAGCGCGAGGGCGCGCTGCCGGCATCCGCCGAGGCGCTGGCGAGCGCGACCCCCCGGATCGCGTTCGCGCGCCCCTACTCGTTCGACTTCACCGGCTGGCTCGACGACTTCTCGCACACGGGCAACGTCGACGCCCTCGGCGGCTTCAGCCGGGCCGGCTCGCACGTGGCCGCGTTCAGCTTCAAGAACAGCCTGCTCCAGCCGATCGCCCCGGCCGCCCGCGCGGCCGAGCTGACCTCGGTCGCCCAGACGGGGCACACCAACCGCTGCCCGGGCGCGGGCGAGCGCGACGTCTACGGCGACCACTCGCTGCCCTGGAAGCCGTACCCCGAGTACAACTGCGACGAGACCCAGACCCCGCTCGGCCCATGATCCGCCGCCTCGCCGTCACGCTCATCGTGCTCGCGGCCGCCGCGGGGCTCATCGCCGCCTCCGACGGAGGGGGCGGCGGCGGCAAGCGCTACTGGGTCGAGCTCGACAACGCCTTCGGCATGGTCGAGGAGGGCGACGTGCGCGTGGCCGGCACGAACGCCGGCAAGGTCAAGAAGGTCGAGCTCGACGAGCGGACCAAGAAGGCGCTGGTCGAGATCGAGCTGACCGGCACGGGATTCGGCACGCTGCGCGCCGACGCCGAGTGTGAGACCCGGCCCCAGTCGCCGCTCGGCGAGTACTACATGGACTGCCGGCCTGGCCGCGACCCGCGCGAGCTGCCCGAGGGCGGCCGGATCAAGGTGGAGCGCACGGCCTCCACCATCCCGCCGGACCTCATCACCAACATCATGCGGCGGCCGTTCCGCGAGCGCTTCCGGCTGATCCTCAGCGAGTTCGGCGCCGGCCTGGCCGGCCGCCCGGAGGAGCTGAACGCCGCGATCCGCCGCGCCGTGCCGGCCCTGCGCCAGTCGGCCAACCTGCTGGCGATCCTGGCCGACCAGAACAAGACGATCCGCCAGCTCATCCGCGACGGCGACCGGGTCGTGACCAAGCTCGCGGACAACCGCAAGGACGTAGGAACGTTCGTGGACGAGGCCGAGGACACCGCGTCCGCGTCGGCCGAGCGTTCCGGCGACATCGCCACCAACTTCCGCAAGCTCCCGGCCTTCCTCACCGAGCTGACGCCGACGATGGCCGCGCTGGAGGAGGTCGCGCGCGAGCAGCGGCCGATGCTGGTGGACCTCCAGGCGAGCGCCGGGGAGCTCACCCGCTTCCTCGACCTCTCGGCGGAGTTCTCGGACGCCTCGCGGCCGGCGCTCCGCGCCCTGGGCGCGACCGCCCCGATCGGCAGCGAGGCGCTCAAGGCGGCCCGGCCGCGCATCCGCGAGCTGCGCGACTACGCCCGCCCGAACGTCGACCTGGCGAACAACCTGGCCATCACGCTCGAGGACTGGGACAACCCGGACCGGGCGGTCGAGAAGCACCCCCTGAGCCCCGGCGGCAAGGGCTTCTCGGGCACCCAGGCGCTGCTCCAGTACATCTTCACCCAGACGGTCCAGAGCAACGGCTTCGACCAGCTCGGGCACCTCTCGCGCGTGTCGCTCGTGCTCACCAAGTGCGCGCCGCTGGTGAACGCGGCGGACTACCTGGAGCGCGAGGCGGAGCTCAAGGAGTGCCGCGCCTGGCTCGGGCCGAACCAGCCGGTCATCACCACGCCCGACCCGACGGCGGAGCCGGGGCAGGGCGGCGCCCCGCCCGCCTCCGGCGAGGACGAGCCGAGCGAGCAGCCCGCCGGCGGCACGAGTCCCGAGAAG
>JALZEZ010000624.1 GCA_030861775.1 Actinomycetota bacterium | reverse complement strand
AGCCGGAACAGCGAGTCGCGGGCACCGCCGCGCAGCGCCCGGAGCTGCGAGCTCGGCACCGGGCGCGAGAGCATGGACGCGACGGATACGACGGGATCGCCCGCCTCGTCGACCGCCACCAGCGAGGCTTCCCCGTCCGCGGTGGGAGCGACGCGGGCGCGGATCGCCGTCGCGCCCGCTCGGTGCACGCGCACGCCGCGCCACCCGAACGGCAGCGGGATCTCGTCCTCGCCGCTCTCGACCCGGCCGCCCAGGAACGCGTGGAAGGGCGGATCGAGCAGCGTCGGATGCACGGCGAAGCGCTCCGCGCCCGCGGCGTCCTCCTCGTCGATGGAGACCTCCGCGAAGACCTCCTCGCCGCGGCGCCAGGCCGCTCGCAGCCCCTGGTACGCGGGGCCGTAGCCGTACCCGCGCTCGGCGAGCTCCACGTAGAGCGCCTCCACGTCCATGGGCTCCGCGTCCGGCGGCGGCCAGGCGTCGCCCGCGGCGGCGGGGAGGTCCTCCTCGGCGAGCGCGAGGACGCCGCTCGCGTGCCGGACCCAGTCACGCTCGTCCGCGGACGGCTCGCGCGAGTGGATCTCGAACGTCTGCCTGCCGTCGCCGGCGGGGTCCGCCACCGCGACCTGGACCTCCACGTCCCCGTCGGCGGGCAGCACCAGCGGCGACTCGAGCGTCAGCTCCTCGACGAGGTCGCAGCCGACCTCGTCGGCGGCCTGCAGCGCGAGCTCCAGGAGCACGGTCCCGGACGCCGCGACCGTGTCCCAGACGGCATGGTCGCCGAGCCACGGCTGCGCCCGCTGGGACAGCCTGCCCGTGAACAGCCAGCCGCGGTCCGCGACGTGCACCGCGGCGGCCAGGAGCGGGTGATCCGCCGGCCTGAGCCCGTTCGCCGCGAGGTCGTGCGCGCTCCGGTCCGGCGTGAGCCACAGGGTCTGATGCTCGAAGGGGTAGGTGGGGAGCGGCGTGCGCGGGCGCTCTGGGCCGCCGGCGTGCCAGTCGACGGGGATCCCGTTGGCGTGGAGCTGGGCGGTCGCCGCGAGCACGCCCTGGGGCTCGGGATCCCGCTTGCGCAGAGCCGGCGTGAGCGTGGCGGGGAGCTCCCCGAGCGTGTCGTGGATGGGCGCGGCGAGCGTGGGATGGGGCGCGAGCTCGAGGTAGTGCTCCGCGCCCTCCCCCGCCGCGTGGGCGATCCCGTCGCCGAAGCGGACGGGCTTGCGCGCGTGCTCCGCCCAGTAGGCGGGCGAGGTCGCCTGCTCCGCGGTGAGCGGCTCGCCGGTGACGTTCGAGATGACGGGCAGGCGCGGCGGCTCCAGCGCGATGCCGCCCGCGAGCTCCTCGAGCTCGGCGAGGATCGGGTCGAGGAGCGGCGAGTGGAAGGCGTGGCTCACGTCGAGCCGCTTGGTCTTGCGGTCCTCGCCGTGCTTGGCGGCCCACTCGTCCACCGCCTCGGGCTCGCCCGAGACGACGACCGACCCGGGCGCGTTGACCGCGGCGAGCGCGAGCCGGCCCTCGAACTCGCCGAGCGACTCCAGCGCCTCCTCCTCGGTCATCTGCGCGGCGAGCATCGCGCCCTCGGGCAGGGCGCCCATCAGGCGCGCGCGGCCCGCCACCAGCCGGCAGGCGTCCTCGAGCGAGAAGACGCCCGCCACGTGGGCCGCGGCGAGCTCCCCGACCGAGTGGCCGATGAGCATGTCGGGGCGCAGCTCCCACCGCTCGAGCAGCCGGAACAGCGCGACCTCGAAGGCGAACATCGCCGTCTGCGTGAACTCCGTCCGGCTCAGCAGGGCGGCCTCGGGCGAGTCCGGCTCCGCCCACATGACCTCGCGCAGGGGCCGGTCGAGCAGACCGTCGAAGGCCTCGAAGACCTCCTCCAGCGCCCGGTCGAACACCGGGAACGCGGCGGCCAGCTCCCGGCCCATCCCCGGCCGCTGCGAGCCCTGGCCCGCGAACACGAGCACGAGCCGCCCCTCCCGCACGCCGCCGCTCACGAGGTTGGCGGCCTGCTCGCCCGCGGCGAGCGCGTCCAGCCGCGCGCGCAGCTCGTCGG
>JALZEZ010000326.1 GCA_030861775.1 Actinomycetota bacterium | reverse complement strand
GAGGTCGCCCGCGGCCACGGCGCGCCCGTCGCGCGCGAGCGCCAGGGCGATGGCGCGGCCGATCCCGCGGGCTGCTCCGGTGACGAGGGCGACGCGCTCCGGCATGATCGCGCGTTGATGTTGTCACGCGAACGGAGGATGCGATGGACGAGCTGACCGACGTCCGCTACGAGGTCGAGCACGGCCTCGCGTGGATCACGATCGACCGGCCGGAGCGGATGAACGCGTTCCGCGCCCGCACCGTGGACGAGCTGGTCCACTGCCTGAAGCGCGCCTGGGCCAGCCCGGACGTGGGGGTGGTCGCCCTGACCGGCGCGGGCGAGCGCGCCTTCTGCACCGGCGGCGACCAGAAGCAGCGGGCCGAGACCGGCGACTACGGGCCGTCGGAGAGCGGGCTCTTCGAGGTCGAGTACATGCACCGCCTGATCCGCGACCTCCCGAAGCCGGTGATCGCGGCGGTGAACGGGTACGCGATCGGCGGCGGGCACGTGCTGCACGTGCTCTGCGACCTGACGATCGCCGCCGACACGGCTCGCTTCGGCCAGACCGGGCCGCGGGTGGGCTCGTTCGACGCGGGCTACGGGACCGCGTACCTGGCGCGGGTGGTGGGGGAGAAGCGCGCCCGCGAGATCTGGATGCTGTGCCGCCAGTACGACGCCGCCACCGCCGAGCGCTGGGGGCTCGTGAACGCCGTCGTGCCCGCGGCCGAGCTGCGGGCCGAGGTGCGCCGCTGGGCGGACGAGATCCTGGCCCTGTCGCCCACCGCCCTGCGCTTCGTGAAGCAGTCGTTCAACGCCGACACCGAGCACATCGCCGGCACCGCGCAGCTCGCCTTCTCCGGGCTGGGGCTGTTCGTGGAGTCGGACGAGGCGCGCGAGGGCGTGCGGGCGTTCACCGAGAAGCGCGCGCCGGACTTCGGCCCGTACCGGGAGCGGGTGTCGGCCTGAGGCGGCTCGGGTACTGGACCCGTATGGCAGGGGGAGTGACCGCTGAACGCGGCACCGGTGCCGCCACGCTGGCCGAGATGGCTCTGACCGCGGTCGAGCGCTACGAGGGAGCCGCCCTGAAGTACAAGGACGGCGACGACTGGGCCGAGCTCTCGTACGCGGACCTGGGCGCGGCGGCACGGGAGATCGCCGCCGGCCTGATCGAGCTGGGCGTCGAGAAGGGCGACAAGGTCGCGATCTTCTCCGAGACCCGCATGGAGTGGACGCTCGCCGACCTCGGCGCGATCCTCGCCGGAGCCGTCGTCGTGCCGATCTACCAGACCTCCTCGGCCGAGGAGGCCGAGCACGTGCTGAAGGACTCCGGCTCGAAGCTGGTCTTCTGCGAGGACTCCGAGAAGCTGGAGACGGCCCGCGAGGCCGCCAAGGAGCTCGACATCGAGCATTACGTGCTGTTCGAGGGCGACGGCGACGACGCGATCTCGCTCGCCGACCTGCGCGAGCGCGGCGGCGACCGCGCCTCCGAGGTGGAGGAGCGGCTCAAGGCCGTCGAGGCCGGCGACACGTTCACGCTCGTCTACACCTCCGGCACCACCGGCCCGCCCAAGGGCTGCGTGCTGACCCACGGCAACTTCCGCGCCGACCTCGAGATGCTGGAGTCGGCCACCGAGCTCGGCGAGGAGGTCGTGCTGTTCATCTTCCTCCCGCTCGCCCACGTGCTGAGCCGCATAGCCCAGATGCTCGTGCTCGACGTGGGCGGCACGCTCGCCTTCTGGGGCCGCGACAAGGACCAGGCGATGGACGAGATGCGCGAGGTCGAGCCCACGCACTTCCCGGCCGTGCCGCGCATCTTCGAGAAGATCTACGAGCAGGCCCGCAAGCAGGCCGACGGCGCGATCAAGGGGAAGGTCTTCGAGAAGGCGGTCGACGTCGGCCGCCAGGTCCGCGAGCTGGAGCGCAGGGGCGAGGAGCCCGGCTTCCTGCTCCAGAAGGAGTACGACCTCGCGGACAGGCAGGTGCTGTCGAAGGTGCGCGAGCTGTTCGGGAGCCGGCTCGAGTTCGCCCTGACCGGCGCCGCGCCGGTGGACACGGAGATGCTCGAGTTCTTCGACGCCTGCGGCGTGCTGATCCTCGAGGGCTACGGGGCGACCGAGACCTCGGCGGTGACCGTCGTCAACACGCCGGACGAGTTCAGGTTCGGGACCGTCGGCAAGCCGCTGCCGGGCTGCGAGGTGAAGATCGCCGAGGACACCGAGGAGGCCGAGGGCGAGGCCGGCAAGGGCGAGATCCTCGTCAAGGGCCCGCACGTCTTCCAGGGCTACCACGGCCTGGAGGACAAGACCGACGAGGTCTTCGACGGCGAGTGGTTCAAGACCGGCGACCTCGGCTCGTTCGACGACGACGGCTTCCTCACCATCACCGGCCGGGCCAAGGAGATCATCGTCACCTCGAGCGGCAAGAACATCACGCCCACGAACATCGAGGAGAAGATCGAGAAGAGCGACGCCGTGGAGCAGGCGATCGTCGTGGGCGACGACCGCAAGTACCTGGTCGCGCTGATCGACACCGGCGGCGACGGGGTCGATCCGGAGGACGAGAGCCTGCGCCAGAAGGTGCAGGAGGCGATCGACTCGGCCAACGACGACCTGGCCAAGATCGAGCAGGTCAAGAAGTTCGCGATCCTCGACCGCTCGCTGAGCCAGGAGGAGGGCGAGCTGACGCCGACGATGAAGGTCAAGCGCGAGAAGGTCCAGGAGAACTTCGAGGAGCTGATCGACTCGCTGTACGACGAGGACGGCGACTAGCGCAGCCGCAGCACGCTCGTGACCGCGCCGTGGTCGCTCGCGAGGAGGCCGGACGGCGTGGTGTCGCTCGTGCTGCCGATGAACGACCGCACGAGGCCCAGGCGCGGGCGGGTCATGATGCGGTCGACGATGTGGTCCCAGGTGCCCGTGCGCAGGTCGTCGTTGAAGCAGCAGTTGAAGGCCGGCGTGCGGCGGTCGACCAGCTTCGCCTTCGCCAGCACCGCGTAGGGCGCGCGGTCCTCGGGCTTGGGGAGGTCCGGGCCGGTGTTGAGGTCGCCGGCGAGGATGACCTGGCGCGACGTGCGCAGCGGCCCCGCCACCAGCTCGCGCGTCTGCTGGAGCCGCACGTCCGCCGAGAAGGCCTCGGGGTGCGCGTTCACCACGCGTGCGCGCTGGGTGCCGAGCGTGAAGTCCACGTAGTTCCAGCCGCGGGTGGTCTCCACCGTGCCGAGCGCCTGGGTCGGGATCTCGAGCTGGGTGGGGAAGGCGCCCGAGCGCGCCCGCTCGACGCGGATCTTGCGGTCGGTTCGCATGAGGATCGCGTTGCCGGTCTTGAAGCGCACGTCCACGCGGCGGTCGCTCGGCCCCTCGAGGTCGAGCGGGCGGGAGTGGGCCACCACGCGGTACGGCACGCCGCTCGCGGCCAGCTCGGCGCGCAGCGCGGCGACGTAGTCCCAGCGCGGCCACGGGGCCCTGGCCGGGTCGTCCTTGGGCCCGGTGTACCAGGCGCTGACCTCCTGGAGGTTCACGAAGTCCGGCCTGCCCTTGACGATCTCGGCCGCCATCACCTTCATGCGGGCGTCCGGCTCGCTGGCGTCCACCTCGTCGAGCCGCTGCCCGGCAGCCCGCTCGAACTCCTCGCCGGGCGCGCTGGTGGCCAGCGGCAGGAGGTTCGCGCCCACGTACATGTTGCGCGTCATCACCGACACGTCGGCCGCGCTCGCGCCGGCCGGGGCCAGCAGCGCGGCGAGGGTGGCCACGAGCACAGTGCGCCTCACCCCTTTCAGCCTACATTGCACGTATGAGGCGCCCGGTTCGCCCGCCGGAGATCGCTGAGCTCCGCGCTTTCTGCACGGCGGCGGACCTCGGCTCGGTGAGCCGCGCGGCGCGCCTGCTGCGGGTCACGCAGCCCGCGCTGTCGAAGCGGATCCAGTCGCTCGAGGCGGTGGCCGGGGTGAAGCTGCTCGACCGGACCTCGCAGGGCGTGGAGCTGACCGACGGCGGGCGGCGCGTCTACACCGAGGCCCGCAAGCTGCTCGCGCAGGCGGACGTGATCACCGACCTGCTCGGCGGGCTCGAGTCCACCGAGCGGCCGGTGCGGGTGGCGGTCAGCCACACGATCGCCGAGTACGTGCTGCCGGCGAAGCTGGTCGAGTACGAGGCGCGCCACGAGCACCATCTCTCCGTGGAGCTGCTGATCTCGAACTCGAACGTGGCCCGCCGCAGCGTGGCCACCGGCGCGGCGGACTTCGGCATCGCCGCCCAGGACCCGGTGGGCGACACCGCCGGCCTGCACGAGCTGCCGCTGATCGAGGACGAGGTGGTGGTGGCGCTGCACCCGTCCCACCCGCTGGCCTCCTACGAGGAGATACCGCTCGAGCGCTTCCTCGCCACCCCCGCCGTCATGCGCGACCCGGGCGCGAACACCCGGCGGGTGGTGGAGCACACGCTGCGCGAGCTGGGCCACGACGGGCCGGCGGCCCTGGCCGAGGTGGGCTCGACCGGCGCGGCCAAGGAGGCCGCGCTGCGCGAGCAGGCCCCGGCGCTGCTGTCGGCGCTGGCGATCGCGGAGGGCCAGCGCGACGGGCTCGTCA
>JALZEZ010000623.1 GCA_030861775.1 Actinomycetota bacterium | reverse complement strand
GCTCCAGGAGGCGGCGGCGCGCGTGCCGGGCGGCGGGGGGCCGCCGCCGGTCGAGGACGTGCGCCCGCTCGACCCGGACGACCCGCGCGGCACGACGATCAACCTGCTCGCGATCCCGCTGTCGGTCACCTCGATTCTCGGCGCGGTGCTCCTCAACAGCCTGGCGCCCGGGCTGAGTGCCGGCCGCACGCTCGGGCTGCTGGCCGTCTTCGCCGTGCTCGGGGCCGTGGTGGCGGTGCTGATCGTGCGGGTGGCGATCGGCGCGCTGCCCGGGCCGTTCCTCGGGCTCACGGGGCTGACCGCGCTGGTGATCGCGGCCACCGCGTTCGCCGCGGCGTTCGTGATCCGCGCGCTCGGCGAGCCGGGGATCGGGGTGAGCTTCATGATCTTCCTGATGCTCGGGAACCCGGGGTCGGGGGCGGCGAGCGCGCCGGAGCTCCTGCCGGACCCGTGGCGCGAGGGCGGTCAGCTCCTCCCCGCCGGCGCCGGGGCGACCGGCCTGCGCAACGTGGCCTACTTCGACGGGGCGGCTCTGGCGCAGCCGCTGACGGTGCTGCTCGCCTACGTGGCGGCCGGCGCGCTGCTGCTCCGGCTCAGCCGTCCCAGGGCGAGCGCCTGACCAGCGTGGTCAGCGCGCCGTAGCGCACGTACAGCGCGATGCGGCACTTCGGCGCCTCCTTGGCGTGCGCCTTGAGGACGTCGGGCAGCTCGCGCTGGATGCCGTGGCGCGGATGGCGGGCGAGGACGGCGCGCTTCGTCTCCGGGTCGAGCCGCCAGGCGCCGCGCAGCGCGATCGCGTCGATCGTGGACCCGCGCGTGAGGAGGTTCGCCTCCACGCCGTTCTCGACCGGGACCTCCGGGTTGATGTGGAGCGTGATCGCCTCCATCAGCCGCTCGCGGCGGTCGTCCGGCCACTCGCCGTTCTTCGCGCAGCTCGCGGCGGCGCTCGCGCTCGCGAGCGTGAAGCACGCGTCCGGGTCGCGCTCGCCGATCTCGAACATGCCGGCGTCGTGCATGAGGCACGAGATGTAGAGCAGCTCCTCGTCGGGGCGCAGGCCGTCGCGGTTCGCCAGCGCCAGCGCCCACAGGTAGGAGCGGTGCGAGTGGTGCCACATGTACGGGGGGAACTGGTCGGCCAGCCGCTCGGCCTCGCGCGCCGCGGCCGTGTCGGGCAGGCGCACCGTGTCGAGGTCGAGCCGCGCGATCCTGTCCTTGCGCAGCCCGAGCGTGTGCGCCGTCCGGTCCGACATCTGCCGGAGCTGCGAGCCGAGGCCGCGCGCGACGATCGCCAGGCGCTCCCCGCCCGACAGCCTGCCGTTGCCCTGCCGTGCCCAGTCGAGAGTTCCGACCGCCCCCATGCGGCGCGGCATCGTAGCGGTTGAGCGCTCTTCGTACAATCCCGGTTTCTCGTCCGCATGGGGGGGTATGACGCCCCGGACGGGGGCCTGGGAGGCAATTTCAGACGGGGGGTTTTTCTGTGAGACGCATCTGCATCGCGGTGCTGCTGGGGGTGTTCGCGACGGCCGCGTACGCGGCGCCGGCCAACGCGACCGTGACGTTCGACGGGCAGTGCTCGATCGACGGCGCGACCGAGTTCGGGCTGCCGCTGAGGTTCTACCCGCAGGAGATGGACTGGTCGTTCACGTCGCATCCGGGCGGCGGTAGGTGCACCGGCACGCTGAACGGCACGCCGGTGGTGGACACGCCGCTCAACGTGTACGTCGACGCGCACGGGCCGATCTCGTGCGGCGTGGCCGGCTACTCGCTGGAGGCGCCGTTCGAGGGCACCTTCACCGCGCTGAGGACGGGTGACAACAAGCTGAAGGGCAAGCTGTCGCTCGGGGCGGTGGCCGCGCAGAACGCGGTCTACGTCGAGGGCAACGAGGGCGGATACGCCGCGGGGCGTGCCTCGTTCTTCGGTCAGAACGACCAGGTGGCGGTGGTGCAGGGATGCGCCGAGGGCAACACGGTCACGTCGCTGAACGTGAACGTGTTGATCCAGACCGTCGGGTCGATCCGCGGCTAGCTGCTCCCCCGGCCGGGGGATACTA
>JALZEZ010000325.1 GCA_030861775.1 Actinomycetota bacterium | reverse complement strand
GTGTTGGCGTCGGCCTCGAGCGAGGCGTCGCTGCGGCCGAGGTTCTCGGGCGGCGCGCCGGTCTCGCCAGCGACCCGTCCCACCTCGGCGGGATCCGCCGGATCGGCCTTGCCGTCCCCGCCGGCGGCCTGCCCGCGCTCGCGCAGGCGCTGCTCGCGGCGCTCCTGCTGCCGCTGCTTCGCGCGCTGCCGGTTGCGAGCCATGCTCAGCGCTCCTTGTTAGGAGGAGCCGGCTCCTCGCAAGCTCGGAGACCGGCTCCGAGCATCAGCGGGTTTCCTTGTGCGACGTGTGCTTCCCGCACCACCGGCAGTACTTGCGCAGCTCGATCCGGTTGGGGTCGTTGCGCTTGGACTTCTCGCTCTGGTAGTTGCGCCGCTTGCAGTCCTCGCAAGCGAGCGTCACGGCGATTCGGACGTCTCCCCGGGCCATGGCTCCCTGACGGTCTTTCGGTGTGCGGACCCCTGCGAAAGAACGACCCCGCAGGGGCCGCGAGGTCAGTGGCCGAGTGTAGCGGCGCTCCGCGGTCCGCTCAGGTCTCGAAGAGCTGCGCGACGGAGAGCGTGAAGCCCGGGAGGAGCGGCGAGGTCAGGTGCTCGCCCGCGGCCAATTCGAGAGCGACGTCGAACCCGGGTGTGTCGCCGCGCGAGCGGCGGAAGACGAGCACGCACCCGCCGGCGTCGTCGACCAGCCACAGCTCGCGCAGGCCGCCCCGCTCGTACGCGTCCTTCTTCGCCCCGATGTCGTAGCGCCAGGTGCCGGGCGAGCGGATCTCGACACACAGGTCAGGGACCCGGTCCGGGTAGCGATGCAGGTCGGTCTGCTTGTGTTCCTCCGAGAACCACAGGACGTCCGGCCCGAAGACGTTGTACTCGTCGATCGCGACGTCGGTCGGGAGGAACACCTGGCCGCGCCCGGGGGCGGCCTCGACCCACGTGCGCAGCGCGAACGCGATGCGCATCCGAAGCTCCACGTGAATGGGCTTCGGGTCAGTCACGACGAGCTCGCCGTTCACGAGCTGGGTGCGATCGCCCTCGACGCTCGTCGCGTAGTACTCGTCCACGGTCATCCGCGCTGCGGTTGCCATCTGCCCACACTCCACGATAAGGAGCCCGAGCGAGGTTTTCGCCCCCCGCCCGGGGGAAATCGCTACGCCGCCGCCCGGACCTCGCGGAAGCGCGTGATCGCCGCGATCACGTAGTCGAGCATGTCGTCCGACAGCCCGGGGTAGACGCCGATCCAGAAGCCCTCGCGCATGATCAGGTCGGTGTTGGGCAGCTCGCCGGCCACGCGGTAGCCGACGTCGCGGTAGGCCGGCTGGCGGGCGAGGTTGCCGGCGAAGAGCTGGCGGGTGGCGATGCCGGCCGCCTCGAGCCAGGCCACCAGCTCGGTCCGCGAGAACGGCGCGCCCGGCCGCACGCACATCGAGAAGCCGAACCAGCTCGGGTCGCTGCGCGGCGTGGGCTCGGGCAGCGCCAGCACGTCGGCGTGCGCGGTGAGCCCGTCGCGCAGGCGCCGCCAGTTGCGCCGCCGGGCCTCCACGAACCCGGGCAGCTTCTCGAGCTGAGCGACCCCCACCGCCGCCTGGAGGTCGGTCATCTTCAGGTTGTAGCCCACGTGCGAGTACGTGTACTTGTGGTCGTAGCCGAACGGAAGGTCCCCGAGCTGCCAGGCGAAGCGCTTGCCGCAGGTGTTCTCCTTGCCGGGGTCGCACCAGCAGTCGCGTCCCCAGTCGCGGAACGACTCGACGATCTTCTTCAGCTTCCCGCCGCGCACCAGCACGCAGCCGCCCTCGCCGGTCGTGATGTGGTGGGCGGGATAGAACGAGACGGTGGCCAGGTCGCCGAAGGTGCCGGTGTGCTGCCCGTCGTAGACCGAGCCCAGCGCGTCGCAGTTGTCCTCGACCAGCCACAGCCCGTGCTCGGCGCACACCGCGCGCACGGCGTCCACGTCGAACGGGTTGCCGAGCGTGTGGGCCAGGATCACCGCGCGCGTGCGCGGGCCGACCGCCGCCGCCAGCGCCTCGGGGATCACGTTGCCGGTGGCCAGGTCCACGTCCACGAAGACCGGCTTCAGGCGGTTCTGGACGATCGGGTTCACGGTCGTCGGGAAGCCGGCGGCCACGGTCAGCACCTCGTCGCCGTCCACCAGCCGCCGCCGGCCGAGCCGCGGCGACGTCAGCGCCGAGAGCGCCAGCAGGTTCGCCGAGGAGCCCGAGTTGCACAGCAGCGCGTGCCGCACGCCCACGAAGCGGGCCAGCCCGCGCTCGAGCCGCTTCGCGTAGCGCCCGGTGGTGAGCCAGAAGTCGAGCGCGGAGTCGACCAGCGTCACCATCTCCTCCGCGTCGTAGACGCGGCCGGAGACCGGCACCGCCGACTCGCCCGGCACGAACGGCCGCTCGCCGGCCGCGTCGTGGAACTCGCGCACGAGCCGCAGGATCTCGGCGCGGATCTCGTCGGGCGAGCGGTCGGTCATGTCTCGATCTCGAGCTGCTCGGTGTCGTGCTTCTCGAAGCGCAGCGCGTTGATGAGCGCCCCACCCAGGATGACGAACGCGATCGCGTAGAACCAGATCAGGATGATCATGATGAACACGAGCGTGCTCCCGACCTGGGTGAGCGGCGACTCGTCGAGGTAGGCGGGGAAGACGTAGTCGATGACCGCGATCGCGAGCGTGGCGGCCAGCGCACCCGGCCACACCGCCCGCCACGGCACCGACCGGTTCGGCACTGCCCAGTAGATCAGGCAGAAGGCCCAGAAGAGGATCATCGTGCCGACGGCCAGCGTGACCAGGAACACCTCGTCCCCGTAGCCGGCCAGCCCGAACGGAAGGTCGCGCGCGCCGCGGACGAGCGTGGTCTGGAGCGTGGGCAGCGCCACCGTGGCGGCCATGAAGACCAGGATCACCACCAGCATGATCAGCCCGAAGCGCTTCTGCTCGACCCACTTCCGGCACTCCACGTGGTAGATGCGGCAGAAGGCCGTGTCCAGCGCGCCCCAGAACGACGAGCCGAACCAGATGCTCGCCACCAGCGCCACGATGCCGAAGCTGGTGGCGTTGTCGCGCACGCGGTCGAGCGTGTCGCTGATGGTGGTCTCGGTGGCGTCCGGGAACAGCTCGCGCAGGTCGGACACCACGCTCTCCTCGACCGACGTGCTCTGCAGCACGCTCCCGGCCACGAACAGCGCCACCAGCGCGAGCGGGAACAGCGACAGCAGCAGGTTGTAGGCCACCATGCCCGACAGGCCGGTGACGTTGTCCTCGTAGCCCTTGACGTAGAGGGCCTTCAGGTACCGCCACGCCCGCCGCGCGCGGCGGCGGGCCCCGGCGCTAGCCGGCCTTCCGGGTTCGGCGGGCTGCGCCGGCTGCTCGCGAGCGTGTGCGTCCACGGTCCGTGGGAGCGGCGCGGAGGAAGCGCGTGATGGCCGCGTGGGTCTGCTGGGGACGCTCGAACTGCGGGATGTGGCCGCAGTCGAGCTCGACGTGCTCGGCCGCGGGCAGGGCACGCCGGACGTGCCGCGCGAAGCCGACCGGGATGAGCTGGTCGCGGCGGCCCCAGATGAACAGCGAGCGGGCCTCGACCGACTCGAGGCGCGTCCAGAACTCCTCGCCCTCCTCGAGGTAGATGCTGCGCGCGGCGGCGTAGAAGGCCACCCGTCCGCGCGGGGTCAGGTACGCGCGCAGGAACTCGTCGATGCCCGCCGCGCTCCAGCCGCCGTTCGCGCCGGGGATGGCGGTGCGCACGAAGCGCTCGACCACCGCGCGCGGGGCCGGCTGGAAGATGGCCAGCTCGGGCCGCAGGAGCTTGAGGTACGGCGTCCAGCGCTTGTCGCGCAGCCAGGCCAGCGAGGGGGTCATCAGCGCCAGGCAGTCCACCCGGTCGGCGTGGCTCATCCCGAGCTCGATCGCCACCCGGCCGCCCATGCTGTGCCCGATCACCTGCGCCCGGTCGATCTCGAGCGTGTCCATCAGCCCGATCACCCACTTGGCGAAGAACTTCGCGTCGTAGGAGCCGATCGGCTTGTCGGAGTCGCCGAAGCCGGGCAGGTCCACCGCGATCGTGCGGTGCGAGGGCGCGAGCGCGGCCTGGGTGGGCAGGAACGAGATCTTGGTGCCGCCGAGGCCGTGGAGCATGAGCACGGGCTTGCCCTCGCCCGCCTCCTGGATGGCCATCGTGCCCTCGCGGGTCCTCACGCGCGAGAAGCTCAGGCCGCGGTCGCGGCGGCCGCCGACGGCGGCGATGAAGCCCACCCCCACGTGCAGGTTCTTGCGGACCTTGAGCCGGCCGGCCGCGTGCTCGGTCAGCCCCCCGGCGAGGTCCGAGGCCATCCGCCGCCAGGTGGGCGGCGGGGCCGCGATGGTGGCGTCCGGCTCGCCGCGCGGCTCGCGCAGCGTGACCGCGGCGCCGTGGATCACGGCGTCCCACTCCTCGTCGCCCTTGACGATCAGACGCACGCGCGCGCGACCGCCGGGGGCGTCGAAGACGTCCGGGTCCCAGCGCTCGATCAGCGCGGCGAGGCTCTCTGGGGGCGTGCGTGGCAAGGCTGGAGTGGGGTCTACTCAGGCAGGGCG
>JALZEZ010000324.1 GCA_030861775.1 Actinomycetota bacterium | reverse complement strand
GCGCCCACCGCCGCGCTCCATCGCCAGCTCCGCGATCGCCTCCGCCGCGGCGCGCTCGCCGGCGTCCACGGCGCCGCCCATCGAGCCGTTGGCGTGGATGCCGGTCTCGGCGCCGGCCCAGTGGATCCGGCCGACCGGCCGGCGCAGGGCGGGGCCGAAGGCGGTCAGGGCGCCGGTGGCGGCGATCGCGTTGTAACAGCCGCGGGCCCAGGGGTCGTCGGACCAGTTCTTCTCGTGGAACTCGGCGGGGGTGCGGGCGCGCTCGCCGAACAGGCGGGCGAACTGGTCGAGCACGGCCTCGCGCCGGGCGCGCTCGGGCAGCTCCGCCAGCTCGCGGGCCTTGCGGCCGCCGCCGAAGCCGCCGATCACCGCGCAGTTGCCGCCGGCCGGGATGGTGTCGAAGATCGCCGCCAGCGGGCCGCGGGTGGAGGTGGCCTGGCCGCTGAGGCCGTCGTCGCGCCAGAAGGGGCGCTCGTAGACAGCCACGTACTTCAGCGCCGACCCTGGCGGGAGCCGCTGGACGAGCTGGTCGCGGTGGCCGGGCAGCGGGGGGTCGTAGTCGATCCGCCCGGCCATCACCGGCGGCAGCGCCACGATCGCGCGCCGCGCTTGGACCGCGAAGCCGGGGCCGGTCAGCGTCACGCCGCCGCGCTCGTGCGCGATCGAGCGGACCGGGCAGCCGAGCGCCACGCGGTCGCCGAGCGATTCCGCCATGCGCTCGGCGATCGCCACCGCGCCACCCTGGAAGCGCCGCTCCTGGCTGCCCTTCCTGACGCTGCCCAGGTACTCGAACGACTCGTAGCTGCGCGAGTAGAACAGCGCGTGGAGGAGCGAGAAGTCGGCGGTCGAGGCGCACCAGATCGCCTCGGTGGCCATCTCGAACAGCTCGCGCGCGCCGCGGGTGGCGAAGTTGCGGCGGGCCCAAGTGCCGAGCGTCTGGGAGTCCCACTCGCGGGCCCTGGGGGCGGTCCAGGGCGCCTCCGGCGGGACCTGCTTGACCATCCGCTCGAAGCGGAACAGGCCCTGAGCGCTGTCGGCCAGCACGATCGCGCCGGCGTTCGGGATGTAGCCCTTGTAGCGGCGCACCCGGCCGCCGAGCTCGAGCAGCTTGTCGCCCTGGTCGTTGACCCTCTGCTCGGGCACGCCGACCGAGCGGGCGGCGGCGATGATCTTGTGGCCGAGCGGGCCGAAGTACTCGCCGCCGAGGTCCACCACCGCGCCGGCGCCCACCCGCTGACCGAGCAGGCGCCCGCCCACGCGGTCGCGCGCCTCGAGCACGGCGACCGACGCGCCGGCGGCGTCGAGCTCGCGTGCGGCGGTCAGGCCGGAGAGGCCGGCGCCGACGACCGCGACGTCCACCTCGCCGGGAAGCTGATCGGATCCGATCACGGCAGGGGGGATCCTCTCACAGGCCGTGGTGCGGCCACTCGGGCTTCTCCCCCCGCTTGAACGCGCCGGCGCCGACCGTGTGCTTGTCCTTGCGCATGAACATCGAGAGCGCCATCTCGAACTCGATCCGCAGCCGCTCCTCGAGCGTGTGGCCGACGCCGCGCATGACCGACTCCTTGTCGCTGCGGATCGCGCCCTGGGGGAGCTTGGCGATCTCGTGCGCGAGTTCCTGGGCGCGCTGGAGGGCCCGGCCCTCCGGGACGATCTCGTTCACCAGTCCGATCCGCTCGGCCTCGTGCACGTCGATGCGGCGGCCGGTGATGATCAGCTCCATCGCCCGCGCGTAGCCCACGACGAGCGGGAGGCGCACGGTCAGGCCGTCGCCGCCGACGATGTTCCAGCGCCGCTCCAGCGCTCCGAACTCGGCGTTCTCGGCCGCGATGCGGATGTCGGCGAGCAACGCGGTCTCCAGGCCGGCCGCGAAGGCGTAGCCGTTCACGGCCGCGATCACCGGCTTGAAGATGTCCGCGCGGCGGGTGTAGCCACAGTCGCCGGGGGAGTTGTAGAGCTGGGTCCGGAAGTCGTCGAAGTCCGGCATCTCGGTCAGCTCCGAGGCGTCCTGCAGGTCCCAGCCGGCGCAGAAGGTGGTCGCGCCGGCGCCGGTGATGACGAGCACGAAGGCGCTGTCGTCGTCGCGGAACCGCTGCCAGGCGTGGTGCAGCTCCTCGTTCATGCGCCGGCTGACCGCGTTGTGCTGGTCGGGCCGGTTGTAGGTGAGCGTGACGACGTGGTCGTCCTGCTCGTAGATCAGCGTGTCGTAGTCCATGCGCGCGTACGGTAAGCCGCGTGGAGCTCGACCGGTACCGCGAGGTGCACGTTGACCTCGGGACGGGCGACGGCAAGTTCGTGCTGCGCGCGGCGCGCGCCCGGCCGGACGTGCTCGTCGTGGGGGTGGACATGCTCGCCGAGGCCTTCGCCGACGCCGCCTCACGGGCCGCGCGCAAGCCCACCCGGGGCGGGGCGCCGAACGCCGTCTTCCTCGCCTCGGACGCGACCCGCCCGCCGCCGGACCTCCACGCTCGCGCCTCCCTCGTCACCGTCAACTACCCGTGGGGCTCCCTGCTCCGGGCGGTGGCGGCGCCGCAGGCGGAGCCGCTCCGCGCGATCGCCGGGCTCCTCCGGCCCGGCGGGCGGCTCGTCGCGCTGCTGAACCTGAGCGCCGCGGAGGACAGCGCCTACGCCGAGCGGCTGGAGCTGCCGCCGCTGGACGGCGAGCACATAGAGGGGGCACTCGTGCCGGGGTGGCGGGATGCGGGGCTCGCCGAGGTTTCGTGGCGCGCGCTCGCGCCGGGCGAGGACCCGCCCCACCGCACGACGTGGGGTCAGCGGCTGGTGCGCGGCTCGCGCCGCGAGACCCTGCTCGTCTCCGCGGTCAGGTCGAGCGCCAGCTCGTAGGCGCGGCGGTGGGGGAGGCCGCCCTCGCGCAGGACGCCCGCGACGTCGCGCGTGGACGCCCCCTCGGCCGCCCGCTCGCGCGCCCGCTCGAGCGCCTCCGCCTCGTCCGGCAGCTCGACGGCGAAGGCCGCCCTGCGCCCGCGCGCGCCGGGGATCTCGAGCGGCTCGCCGGCCCGGTAGGGCAGGTACTGCTCGCGCGGGGTGCCGGGGTCGAGGACGATCGCGCCGTGCACCGCACCGCGGAGCCGCCGGGCGAGGCCCTCGGCGGGCACGTCCGTCTCCACCCGGCCGCTCTCCAGGCCGGCGGCCGCGAGAACGGCGGCATCGAGGGGGAGGCCCGGAGCGGGGAGCACCGTGTGGCCGTCCCGCCAGGCCCAGCGCACGAGCTCCTTCGCGCGCGGGTCCTCCGCGAAGTCCGCGACGAGCTCCACCCGTCGCCCCGCGGCGAGCGCCTCCCGCGCCCGCCCGAGCGCCGCGTCATCGAGCGGGGACCGCACCTCGGGCCGGGCGATTGATCCCTTTTGCTCACCATCGTGAGTAAAACGGATCAGACGCACCCCGAGGACGCCCGGCAACGCCGGTCCACCGCCCCGCTCCTCCACCGTAAATGCGATCCGCGCGGCCGGATCGGCCAGCGCGGTGACGAAGGAGCGCGGAAGCGCCGAGGCGGCGCGGTCGGCGGAGATCAGGACCGCATCCCGCGTCACCGCCTCCGCCCGCCGCACCACCAGTGGATCGCCGGCCCGCCATGCCGGATTGAGCCGCCCGCGCACCACCTCCGAGCGGGCGGCGGCGTGAAGCGTCAGGGCGACCCACCCGTGCATCCCCGCCAGCGCCTCCTCGTCCAGCTCGGCGGCCACTCCGACCACGCACGTCGCCCGCGGGCCGATCTCGCTCTCGCGGGTGAGCTCGAGCGTCTTGCGGTGGGTCGCGCGGATGTTCGGGTGGCCGAGCGCGGTGCCGCTGATGGAGCGCGCGGCTGGCATGGCCGGGAGGCTACGCCGCGCGCAGCTCGACGATCGCGACCTCGGGCGGCGCCGCGAAGCGGAACGGCAGCCCGGACTCGCCCACGCCCTGCGTCACGTACAGGTGGCGCCCGTCCTCCTCGACGTGTCCGCGGGCGAAGCGCTCGCCGTGGCGCGAGGGGAGGACGGCGCGGCGCACGAGCGGGATGCCGACCTGGCCGCCGTGCAGGTGGCCCGCGACCGTGAGTGCCACCCGCTCGGGCACGCGCGGGAAGACGTCCGGGTCGTGGGTGAGGAGCACGGCCGGCTCGTCCGGAGGGACTCCGTCGAGGGCCGCGTCGGGGTCGGCGAGCCGGAGGCGCTCGTCCCCGACGCCCGCGAGCCAGACGCGTCCGTCGGGGGTCTCGACCGGGAGCGCGCGGTTCTCCAGCACGTGGATGCCCTCGGCGGCGAGGGCGGCGGACACCCGCTCCCCGCCGTAGCGCCAGTCATGGTTGCCGAGCACGGCGACGCCGCCGAGCCGCGCCCGCAGCCCGCCGAGGGCGCGCGCGACGGCCTCCGGCGCGGGCTCGTCGCCGCCCGCGATCTCGTGGTCGACGAAGTCGCCGAGGAGGAGCGCGAGGTCCACGTCCTCGCGGTTAACCCGCTCGACGATCCGCCCGACCCGGCGCGGATCCACGTGCGGCCCGCCGGCATGGAGGTCCGAGACCAGGGCGAGCCGAAGCGGCCCCCTTCCCGCCGGCCACCGCCCCGAGCGCACC
>JALZEZ010000622.1 GCA_030861775.1 Actinomycetota bacterium | reverse complement strand
CGCCACGGCCGCGCGCGGCCGCTCCGGCGAGCCTGGCGGCCGCCCATAGAATCGCCGCCGATGCCGCAGCAGCCCCGGCTTCGCGTCCTGCTCGGCGTCGCACTCGTCGCGGGCGCAACGCTCGCGCTCCAGGTCCTCCTGACCCGGATCCTCTCGGCCGTCCTCTTCTACCACTTCGGATTCCTGGCGATCTCGCTGGCGCTGCTCGGGATCGGCGCCGGCGCGCTGGCGATCTACGTGCGGCCCGGGCTGGTCGAGGGGCGGCCGGTCGAGCGCGTGCTGGCGCTGAGCGCGGCCGCGTTCGGGCTGCTGATGCCGGTCGTGGCCTTCGTGCTCGTGCGGATCGACTACACGTACACGGAGGTCACGGTCGGGTTCGCCTCGCGGCTCGGGCTGGCCTGCCTGCTGGCGGTGCTGCCGTTCCTGGCGGCGGGCGTGACGCTCGCGGTCGCCATCCGCTCGTACACGCCGTGGATCGGCCGCGTGTACGCGTTCGACCTGGCCGGGGCCGCGCTCGGCGCCGCCGCGGCGGTGCCGCTGTTGTGGTGGTTCGACGCCCCCACGCTGCTGGTGGCGCTCGGCGGCGTGGGCGCGCTGGCCGCGCTGCTGTTCGCGCCGCGCGACGCCGTGGGGCTCGCCACCCTGGCGATCGTCGCCGCCACCACCGCCCTGGCCGGCCTCACCGAGGCCTACTACCTCAAGCCCGAGGGTCCCGAGCCGAAGGTCGAGCGCTGGACGCCGATCAGCCGCGTCACCGCCTACGAGCGGCTCGGCGGCTCGCCCAACGGGCTTATCGCGTACGACCGCGTGATCGGCGAGATCGTGCCCTACGAGCGCGGCGCGCCGCTGCCGGACTGGAGGCGGACGCAGGAGGGGCCGCAGAGCGTCGGCTACCTGGCGAGCGGAGCGGGCGGCCGCACGCTGATCATCGGCGGCGGCGGCGGGCGCGACATCCTCACCGCGCTGTCCGAGCGCCAGCGGGTGGACGTGATCGAGCTCAATCGCCGCATCCGCGAGGTGGTCGACGAGGACATGCGCGACTTCTCGGGCGCGCCGTACTCGCTGCCGGGGGTGAGCACCGCGATCGGCGACGGCCGCTCCACGCTGGCCGAGCGCGACACCCGCTACGACCAGATCCACCTCGGCTTCACCGACACCTACAGCGCGAACTCGGCGCAGGCGTTCGCGCTCACCGAGAACAACCTCTACACGGTGGAGGCCTTCGAGGAGTACCTGGAGCACCTGCGTCCCGGCGGCGTGCTGAACGTCTCGCGCCCGCACCGGGAGAACGGGAACGAGGCGCTGCGCGCGACCGCCCTGGCGCTCGAGGGCCTGGAGCGAGCCGGGGCCGACGACCCGAAGCGCCACGTCGTGGTGCTGCTCGGCACCTACACGAACCCGTTCAACACGTTCCCCTACGGGACGGTGCTGGCCAAGCGCACGCCCTACACCGCCGCCGAGCTGACCCGCATCCGCGCAGCGGCCCGCGAGCGCTCCGAGGGCATCGCCTTCGCCCCCGGCGGGCCGTACCGTGGCGAGTGGGCCGACCTCGCCCGCGCGCCGGACGTGGAGACCTTCTGCGAGCGGGCCGAGTACGACCTCTGCCCGCCCACCGACGACCGCCCGTTCTTCTTCAACATCCGCCGGCTCGAGGACCTGGGCAGCCGGGAGACGCGCGGGAGCCTGACGGTGCCCGACCCGGTGCTGGTGCTCGTGCTCACGCTCGCCGTGCTGCTGGCGCTCTCCGCGCTGGCGTTCGTGCTGCCGCTGTGGCTCGTGCGTGGCGAGGGCCGCCCTCCGGCCCGCGCGCTGCTGTTCTTCGCCGCGATCGGGCTCGGCTTCCTCGTGCTGGAGATCGCGCTGATCCAGCGCTTCGTGCTGTTCCTCGGCTTCCCGACCTACGCCCTGTCGGTGGTGCTGTTCTCGCTGCTGCTGTTCACCGGCGCGGGCGCCCACCTGTCGACCCGCGGCGGCGCGGACCCCCGCCGGCGGCTGGCGCTCGCCCTCGGCGCCGGCATCGCGCTGATGGTCGCCGCCGCGTTCGGGCTCCAGC
>JALZEZ010000323.1 GCA_030861775.1 Actinomycetota bacterium | reverse complement strand
CCGTAGACCTCGCGGTCGAGGATCGCGTCGCGGGCCTCGCCGGCGTCCTCGTAGTAGCGCGGCTCGAAGCGCCCGTCCCGCTCGAGCGCGGCCCCCGTCCGCTCGGCGCCCGGGCCGACGAGCCCGAGCGGCACGTGGTTCGGCTTCGGGTCGTGCCCGGGGTAGACGAAGAAGAACGAGAACAGCGCGACGAGCACGACGCCGATCGCGACGGCTCGCACAGCACCGCTCACCAGCCCGGATGGCGTTCCGGGAAGCGCTCGAGCCCGTCGTCCGGGAGCGGCTCCCAGGGCGCGGCGTACGCCACGAACGCGCGGAACGCCGGGCGCACGCCGGGGTCCTGCTCGAAGGCGGACATGCGGATGGTCATCTGCGCGGGGTCGTCCGGGTTGCGGCTGAACAGGTGCGCCCCGCACTCGCGGCAGAAGCACTTCTCGAAGCCGCCGTCGGGGTGGCGCCAGCACTTCACCAGCTCCTCCCCGGCCACGACCCGGAAGCCGCCCCCGTCGATCCGCGCCTGCGCCGAGGCGGCGCCGCCCGTGCGCCGCTGGCAGCGCGTGCAGTGGCAGTAGTACGCCTCGATCGGCGGAGCCGCGATCTCGAACCGGACGCCGCCGCAGAGGCAGCGCCCGGTCACGGGCTGGCCGCCCGCTCGCGCTCCTTCAGCTCGCGCCGCAGGATCTTCCCGGAGGCCGACTTCGGGATCGCGTCCACCTTCTCGACCAGGCGGATCCTCTTCTGCGGCGAGACCTGCCCCCCGCACCAGTCGATCAGCCCCTGCTCGTCGAGCGAGTCGCCGGCGGGGACGACGTAGGCCTTCGGCAGCTCGCCGGCCTCCTCGTCCGGCACGCCGATCACGGCCACGTCCTGCACCTCGGGATGGGTGATCAGGAGCGCCTCCAGCTCGGCGGGCGCGACCTGGAAGCCCTTGTACTTGATCAGCTCCTTCAGCCGGTCCACGATCTGGAAGAACCCGTCGTCGTCCACCGTCCCGATGTCGCCGGTGTGCAGCCAGCCCTCCGAGTCGACGGTGTTGCGGGTGGCCTCCTCGTTGTTCAGGTAGCCCTTCATCACCTGCGGGCCGCGGATCCACAGCTCGCCGCGCTCGCCCGGCCCGGCGTCCTCGCCCGTCTCGGGGTCGACCAGCCGGCACTCGGTGTTCGGGATCGCCTGCCCGATCGACCCGGGCCGGTTCTCGCCGTGGGGCCTGATCATGTGCGTGACCGGGCTGGTCTCGGTCAGGCCGTAGCCCTGGATCACCGTGCAGTCGACCCGCGTGGCCACCTGCTCGGCCAGCTCGGCGCCCAGCGGCGCCGCCCCGGACATGACCGTCTGGATCGAGGAGAGGTCGCGCTCCTCCACCAGCGGGTGCTTGGCCAGGGCCAGCGCGATCGGCGGCACCACGTAGGCGCGCGTCACGCCGTGGGTCTCGATCAGCTCGAGGAACTGGCCGAGGTCGAAACGGGGCATCGTCACGATCGTCGCCCCGCCGTGCAGGCCCTGGTTCATGATCACGACCATCCCGTAGATGTGGAAGAACGGGAGGACGCCGACGAGCGTGTCGTCCTCGCCGGTCGGGAAGCAGGGCTCGATCTGCGCGATGTTCGCGACCAGGTTGCGGTGCGTGAGCATCACGCCCTTGGGCAGGCCGGTGGTGCCGCTCGAGTAGGGGAGCACGGCCAGGTCCTCGGCCGGGTCGATCTCGACGTCGGGGGCCTGGTCCGGATCGCCGAGCAGATCGGTGAACGGCGACGCCCCCTCGGCCTCGCCGACCACGAAGACCTCCTCGATGCCCGCCCGCTCGGCCGCCTCGCGAGCGACGTCGAGCATCGGCCCCACGGTGAGCAGGAAGCGCGCGCCCGAGTCCTGAAGCTGGTGGCAGACCTCGTTGGCGGTGTAGAGCGGGTTCATCGTCGTGCACTTGCCGCCGGCCGCGGCCACGCCGTGGAACGCGATCGCGTACTCGGGCAGGTTGGGCATGTAGATCGCGAGCACGTCGCCCTTGCCGAACCCGCGCGCGGCGAGCCCAGCCGCCAGGGCGCGCACGGAGTCCGCGAGCTGGGCGTAGGTGACCGTGCGTCCGCTCGGCCCGTCGATCAGCGCGGGCTTGTCGCCGCGCTCCCGGGCGCGCTCGAGCACGAACGACGTCACGTCGACGTCGGGGATCTCGACTTCGGGCTCGGGTCCGCGGTGGATCATCGGTGCCTCCTTCGTTGCGTCAGAGCAGCATCTCGTCGCGCGCGACCTTGGGGGCCACGCTCGTGATCCGCTGCATCAGGTTGTAGAAGCGGGCGAGCTCGGGGTACAGGGCGGGCTTCCCGTTGGTCATGACCGCCACGGATATGGCCCGCTCGGGGTCCGCCCAGGCGAGCATGTTCGTGAAGCCGAGGTGCCCGAACGCGTACTGGGTGTCCTGCCCGTACAGGCTCAGGAGCCGCGCGCCGAGCATCAGCCCGTAGCTGAAGCGCGTGGGGAAGCCGAGCGAGAAGTCGATCTCCAGGTGCGACTGCTCGCTGATCGCCTGGCGGATCGTCTCCGGCTTCATCACGCGCACGCCCTCGAGCTCGCCGCCGCGGCGGAAGATCTCGAAGAAGCGCGAGAGCTCCTCGGCCGTCGAGACGATGTTGGCCGACGGCACGATCGCGGTCTGGAAGCGGGGGTCGTTGCTGGCCGCCACCAGCTCGTCGAACGGGAGCCCCAGCGCGCGCGTGAGCAGGTTCGAGAACGGCGGTGCGATCGGCGGCCCGGTGACGTAGTTGAGCGCGACCTCCTCGACGTCCTCCTCCGCCACGCCGTAGTTCGTCCAGCGGAACCCCAGCGGGTCGAGGATCTCCTCGGCCAGGATCCGGTCGATGTCCTTGCCGGTCACGCGCCACGCGATCTCGCGGAGGATGTATCCGCCCGACACCGCGTGGTAGGCCAGCCGGTCGCCGGCGCCGTGGAACGGCTTGGCCTCGGTCAGGTGCCTCAGCAGGTACTCGCGGTCGTTCGCCCGGTCGAGGTCGAACGCCTCGGGCGGCAGGTTGGGGACCCCGGCCCGGTGGGCGAGCACGTGGCCGACGGTGATCTCGCCCTTCTCGTTGCAGTCGTACTCGGGGATGTACTCGCAGACGCGCTCGTGGATGTCGAGCTTGCCCTGCTCGTGCAGCATGTGGATCACGAACGCGGTCACGCCCTTCGCCATCGAGTAGGTGACGAACGGCGTCTCCGGCGTGGCCTGCACCTTCTCGGCGTCCGCCCGGTCGCGCGGGCCGTTCCCGCGCGCGTGGCCGATGGCCCGGTTCAGCACGACCGCCCCCTCGCGCCGCACGCAGACCTGCACCGCCGGGTGCACGCCGCTGCGGTAGAAGCTCACGGCGGCGTCCCAGATCCGCTCGACGCCCTCCGCGGTCATGCCCCCCTCCTCCGGCTCCGCCTCGGGGCCGACCGCCGTCACCGAGTCGAGGTCGCGCGGCATGCGTATGCGCCGCAGGGGGTCGGGGACCCCGGGAAGCTGAGGCGGCGAGGGAAGGGACGGGATCTCCGGCAACGGGCGTGGCAATCTAACGGGTGATGGCTCCGATCAGCGACGCCCTGCGCCGCCGCGAGGGCCGCGACGCGGAGCCCTCGTTCGAGCGCCTCCTGCGCGCCGCCCGCGAGCTCTTCGCGACCGACGGCTTCGCCGCCACTCCGCTCGACGCGGTGTGCGCCGAGGCGGGCGTGACGAAGGGCTCGCTGTACCACCACTTCGGGGGCAAGGCCGAGCTGTTCGAGGCCGTCTTCGAGCGCGAGGCGGCGACGCTCTCGGCGGAGGTGGCCGAGGCCGCCCTGCGCCGCCGCGACCCGTGGCAGGTCGCGCGCGCGGGGATCCGCGGCTTCCTCGACGCCTCCCAGGACCCCGGCGTGCAGCGCATCATGCTCCTCGACGGCCTGAGCGTGCTGGGCTGGGAGCGGGTCCGGGAGATCGAGGCCGAGTACGGGCTGGCGTTGATCAAGACCGTGATCGCCACGCTGATGGACGCGGGGGAGATCCGCCGCCACGACGTGGACGTGCTGTCCCACCTGCTGTTCGGCGCGCTGGTGGAGGGTGCCCTGCTGATGGCCCGCTCCGACGACGCGGCGGCGGCCCGCCGCAGGGTCGAGCGCGAGGTGCGTGCGGTGATCGAGGGGTTGCGCACCTGACGTACGTCCGGTATGGCACCATACCAACGGTATGGATGCCCGATGCGTGGTCATAGGAGCGGGCCCGGGAGGGCTCGGGGTGGCGGCCGAGCTTCAGCGCCGCGGCGTGCGGCCGCTGGTGCTCGAGCGTGGGTCGGGCCCGGGGGCGCGCTGGCGCGAGCGCTACGACCGGCTGCGGATCAACACCTCGTCGCTCACGTCGTTCCCGCCGCGCGGCCGCTTCCCGCTCCGCTACGGGCGCTGGCCGTCGCGCGACCAGCTCGTGGAGCACTACGAGCGCTACGCGCGAGAGCACCGGATCGAGCTGCGCTGCGGCACGGAGGTCCGGCGCGTGGACCGCGAGGCCGGCGCGTGGCTGGTCCGGACCGGCGGCGGCGAGCTCCGCGCTTCCGCCGTGGTGGTGGCGACCGGCAAGGACGCCGTGCCGCGCATCCC
>JALZEZ010000322.1:1088-4598 GCA_030861775.1 Actinomycetota bacterium | reverse complement strand
GGCGCCGTTGCCGCCGAGGGCCGCGCCGATGACCTTGACGTCGAAGCGGCGCCCTGAGACCTCGACCGCGTAGTCGCGCTCGACCTTGGGCTCCTCGTCGTCGTCAGCCGGGGGCGCCGGGGCGGTCGTGGGCGCGCCGTGCTCCTTGAGCCACTTCCTGTCCTCGATCAGGTCGCGGCAGGTCTCGCCGCGCCCCCACTGGTCGGTGGCGAGCAGGGAGACGTGGAACGGGATCAGCGACTTGACCCCCTCCAGCTCGTACTCGCCCAGGGCGCGGATCATGCGCCGGGTGCAGGACTCGCGATCGACGTCCCAGACGATCAGCTTGGCGATCATCGGGTCGTACAGCGGGGTGATCTCGGCCCCGGCCTCGACGCCCGAGTCGACCCGCACGCCGGGCCCGGCCGGCTCGCGGTAGGAGGCGATCCGCCCCGGGGCGGGCGCGAAGTTCTTGGAGGCGTCCTCGGCGTTGATGCGGCACTCGATGGCGTGGCCGTTCAGGTTCAGGTCGTCCTGGGCGAGCGAGAGCTCCTCGCCCGCGGCGATCCGGATCTGCTCGCGCACGATGTCCACGCCGGTGACCATCTCGGTCACGCAGTGCTCCACCTGCACGCGGGTGTTCATCTCGAGGAAGAAGTACTCGCCGTCCTGGAGCAGGCCCTCGACCGTGCCCGCGGAGCGGTAGCCCACCGCCCGGGCCGCCTCGGTGCCGATCTCGCCGATGCGGGCGCGCAGCTTCTCGTCCACGGCGGGCGCCGGGCTCTCCTCGATCAGCTTCTGGTGGCGGCGCTGGACCGAGCAGTCGCGCTCGCCGAGGTGGATCACGTTGCCCTTGGAGTCGGCCAGCACCTGGACCTCGACGTGGCGCGGGTCGGGCAGGTAGCGCTCGAGGTACACGGTGGGGTCGCCGAAGAACTTCTCGCCCTCGCGGGCGGCGCCCTCGAACGCCTTCTCCAGCTCGCCGGCCTCGAGCGCCACGCGGAAGCCCTTGCCGCCCCCTCCGCCGGCCGCCTTGACCGCGATCGGGTAGCCGATCTCCTCGGCCACCTTCGCGGCGTCCTCGACGGTGTCGACGGGGTCGGTCGTGCCCGGCACGATCGGCACGCCGGCCTTCTTCATGATCTCGCGCGCGCGGGTCTTGGAGCCCATGGCCTCGATCGCCGAGGCGGGCGGGCCGATGAAGACGATCCCGGCCTCCTCGCAGGCCTTCGCGAACGGCGCGTTCTCCGCCAGGAAGCCGTAGCCCGGGTGGATGGCCTCGGCGCCGGCCTGCTTGGCCGTGTCGATGATCTTCTCGATCACCAGGTAGCTCTCCGTCGCCGGGCCGGGGCCGAGCAGGTAGGCCTCGTCGGCGCGCCGCACGTGCAGTGCGTCGCGGTCCACCTCGGAGTACACGGCGACCGTGCCCACGCCCAGCTCCTCGAGCGTGCGCATGACGCGGATGGCGATCTCGCCGCGGTTGGCGACCAGGACCTTCGAGAACATCGGCGCGGAAGCCTACTGGGCGGGTGGCGGGCGACGGGCCTCAGGCCTCCGCTTTCCTAACTGGGCTAACTGTTAGGGTCGTTAATAGCGGTTCCCCACCCCACTGGGAAGATCTGGCCTAACATACCTAACTGTTAGGATAGTTAGGTGCTGTCGGGTAGGCCCATCCTCGCGACGCGTCTCGATCGCGAGCTGTTCGTGGATTTCGCGCGACAGCAGGACCGGCTGCTCGCGAGTGTCTCCCGGCGCCTCAACTGCCTCATCGTCGGCACGCGCCGATCGGGCAAGACGTCGCTGCTCAACGTGCTTGCGCGCGAGCTCGAGGCGCGCTTCGACGTGGTGCGGATCGACGGCCGCCTGCCGGGTGACGTGCGCTCCTTCCTGTCGTTGCTCGTCTACGCGCTCGCACGCGACCGTCCGACGGCGCGAGCCCGGACGGCACTCGACCCGGCCGCCCTCGCGTGGCCGTTCCCGGACCACCCCGCGCGCGGGGAGACGGAGGAGAACTTGGCCCTGCTGGAGGGCGCGCGGCGCTCGATCGCCGACCGTGACCTCGGTGCGGTGATCCTGGTCGACGAGCTTCGGCCGGATCTTGGCCACCAGCTCTTCGGCCGCATGCGCGACGAGATCTGGTCCCTCGGCGCCACATGGATCGTCGCCACCGACGCGGACTCGAAGGCAACGCTGCTGCGCCCGCCCGCGGACGCCTTCTTCGACACCGTGGTGGAGGTCCCGTCCCTCGACCGCGAGGAGTCGATCGAGCTCCTGCGTCGCCGGCTTCGCGACGAGCAGGTCGACGACGAGTCGCTCGGCCGGCTCGCGGACCTGGCGGGCGGAATACCGGGACGCCTCGTCGAGCTCGCGCGCGAAACCGTGATCGAAGGGGTGAACCCCGCGGACGCGGCGTCGCGCCGAGCCCAGCTCCACGGCCGCGCGGTGCGCATCAGCGACGCCGCCCGGCGGCTCGTGGAGGACCTGATGGCACACGGTCCGGCGAGCGCCTCGGACGAGGCGCTGCTGGCACGCCTCAACTGGAGCCGGGGACGAGCGACCCAGGTGTTCAAGCTGCTCGAGGACGAGAACATCGTGCGCGCCTCGACGGACCGTCGCGGTGGGGGGGCGCGAAAGGTCTACGAACTCGCTTACGAGGACGAATGACCACGCGCGAGCTGATCGAGACCCTGCGCGAGCGACACGCGTTCAACCCCAAGCCGCAGCCGGCCGACTTCGCCGTGCTGCACGTGCCGTTCGACTCCCTGGGCGCCGGACGGCACACCGAGATCGCGCTGGAGCGCGCCGCGCGGGCCGGGGAGCGGGTCGCGCTGATCGGCGGCAGCGGCGTCGGCAAGTCGAGCGTCATCGCCCACGTCCTCGGATTCGGCTCCGGGTTCGCTCCGGTATGGCTGTCGGTCGCGAACGAGAGCACCGAGGTGGCGACGGAGGCGAGCCGCTTCGCCGCGCACGCCGTGCAGGTGCTGGCGCGCTATGCCGAGGAGACCGACCTGGCTCCCGAGGCCGAGCGCGACCGCTACCTGCGCGCGGTCGCGGACAGGAAGGTGCTCCCGAGCACCGAGAAGGGCGTCTCGCTCGGGGTGAAGCTCGCCCCGTGGATCGGCGAGGTCGGGCTCCAGGGAGATTCTCAAGCGGATCTCACCCGCCGCCGAGCTCACACCATCGGCAGCGGAGTACGTCGCGGCGCTCGAGGAGATGATCGCCCTGGTGAGGACCACGCGACTGGTCCCGGTGTTGATCCTGGACGACTCCGATCGCTGGTTCAACGTCGCTGACGACGTGCCAAGGAGCGAGATCGTCGGCCCCTTCCTGAGTCACGTGCTGCGCATGCTCGCCGACCGCGGAATCGGCTTCGTGGTCGCCGTGCACGACAGCTACACGGAGCTGGACGAGTATGAGGACGCCACCGCCTCGGGCACGCTGGAGACCCAGATCAGGGTGCCGCCGCTGGAGGATCGCGGCTCGCTCGACAAGGTCCTCACCCATCGCATCTGGGTCCACTCGGGGTGCGCC
>JALZEZ010000322.1:0-1078 GCA_030861775.1 Actinomycetota bacterium | reverse complement strand
GCGCCGAGCTCGGCGCGCTGCTCGACGAGTCCGCGTGCGCGGAGTTGTGGCGAGCGTACGGTGAGGAGGCCCGGCGGCGGATCCGGACCGTGCTCCAGGTCGTCCAGGGCGCGATCGAGGACGCCGACGTCACAGGAGCCGACGCTCCGGTCGGTGCGGAGCAGATCCGCGCGAGCATCGCCGACGCCCTCGGCCCGTAGGCGTGTCGCGTACGCTCCGCCGATGGACGTCCGGCTCGGCATTCTTCGTGGTCCCCGACGCCACCGACCCGGAGGGGACGATCGAGCGGCTGCTCGCCGCCGACGCCTCCGGCCTCGACTTCGTCGCCGTGCAGGACCACCCGTACCAGCGGCGCTTCTTCGACACCTGGACGCTGCTGTCGTACGTGGCCGGGCGGACCGAGCGGGTCCGGCTGCTGCCCGACGTGATCAACCTGCCGCTGCGGCCGCCGCGGATGCTGGCCAAGTCGGCGGCGTCGCTCGACGTGCTCAGCGGAGGCCGGGTCGAGCTCGGCATCGGGGCCGGCGCCTTCTGGGACGGCGTGGAGGCCATGGGCGGCCCGCGGCGGAGCCCCAAGGAGTCGGTCGACGCGCTCGAGGAGGCGATCCCGGTCCTGCGCGAGTTCTGGGCGGGCGAGAGGACCGGGCCGCCGCCGGCGCACCCGATCGGGATCTGGCTCGGCGCCTACGGGCCGCGGATGCTGCGACTCACCGGCCGCCTGGCCGACGGCTGGGTGCCGAGCCTGGGCGGCAAGTACATGAGCGAGGAGGACGCGCCGCGGATGCAGGCCGCGATCGACGCGGCGGCCGAGCGGGCCGGGCGCGCCCCGGGAGAGATCGAGCGGGCGGTGAACGTGATGGGCGCGTCCGACGCGGACGCGCTGGCCCGCATCGCCACCGACCTCGGCTTCTCGACCCTGCTGGTGGGCCTGCCGGACGAGGACCCGGTGGGGTTCGTCCGGCGCCTGGGCGAGGAGATCGCCCCGCGCGTGCGCGAGCTGGCCGGCTAGCGCTCGTTCGCCGCCACCGGGCGCGGCGGGGGCTTCGCGGCGGCGGCGCGGAGCCGACCGGCGTCCGCC
>JALZEZ010000079.1 GCA_030861775.1 Actinomycetota bacterium | reverse complement strand
GCGCGGTCCGGCGCGCGCCCTGGGGCGCTACCAGCGCGCCCTGCGGCCGCTCTCGGTCGAGGCCGAGCCGCTGCTGCGCGAGCGGATCCGCCCGTTCGTGCGCGACGCGCGGCCGGTGGTCCGCGACCTGCGGCCGGCCGCCCGCGACCTGCGCGCCTCCACGCCCAACCTCACGCGCTCGTTCCGGGTCTTCAACCGCCTGTTCAACATGGCCTCCTACAACAAGGACGGCCGCGAGCCGCCGGGCGATCCCGACCGTGACGAGGGCTACCTCTTCTACCTCGGCTGGCTCCCGCACAACTCGGCCACGCTGTTCTCGACGGCGGACGCGCACGGGCCGTTCCGCCCGTCGCTCGTGGCCGGGAGCTGCCAGACGCTTCGCACGCTCGCCAACGACCGGCCCGAGAGCGAGTTCGCGCTCAACCTCACGCCGATCCTCACGAACCCGACCCTCTGCGGCGAATGATCAAGGAAGTCCCGTCACTTCCCCGGATCGCCGCGATGGTCACGTTCGCGATGTCGTGCGTGGGGATCCTGCTGTTCCTCTGGCTCCAGTTCGGCGGCCCGATCCCGCTGCGGCCGGAGGCCTACAACATCGAGATCGCGTTCCCCGAGGCCACCGGCCTCCAGAAGAACCTCGACGTGCGCGCGTCCGGCATCACGATCGGGAAGGTGCGCGACGTGCGGGTGGACCACGGCACCAGCCGCACGGTGGCGAAGCTGGCCATCGAGAGCGAGTACGCGCCGCTGCCTAGCGACATGCGGGCGATCCTCCGCACGAAGACGCTGCTCGGCGAGACCTTCGTCGAGCTGAGCCCGGGCACGCGGGGCGCGGCGAAGATCTTCGACGGCGGGCGGCTGCCCGACGGCCAGGTGGGCGAGACGGTCGAGCTGGACGAGATCTTCCAGACCTACGACCCCACCACCCGGAAGGCCATCCAGCTCTGGCAGCAGGAGCTGGGGCGCGCGACGCGCGGGCGCGGCGAGAACATCAACAACGCCATCGGCAACCTGCCCGAGTTCGCCGACAGCACGTCGGACCTGCTCGAGGTCCTGTACCGGCAGGAGGGCGCGGTGCGCGGGCTGTTCCGCGACACGGGCGAGGTGTACGAGGCGCTCACCCAGGACGAGGGGCAGCTCTCGAACGTGATCCGCAACTCGCACGCCCTGTTCTCGCAGACCGCGTCCACCCGCGAGTCGCTGGCCGAGGCCTTCCACATCTTCCCGACCTTCCTGGAGGAGTCGCGGCTCACGCTGAAGCGGGCCGAGGACTTCTCACGGCACGCGCGGCCGCTGGTGCGGGACCTGCGCCCGGTGGCCGAGGAGCTGCGTCCCACGCTGGTGTCGCTGCGGTCGCTGGCGCCGAGCCTCAGGACCTACTTCAACGGGTTCGACCGCCAGATCGACGTGTCCGACGAGTCGCTGCCGGCCCTCCGCGAGATCCTCGACGAGACCGGGCCGCTGTTCCGCTCGCTAGGGCCGTTCCTGTCGGAGTTCAACCCGATCTTCGAGTGGCTGGAGCTGCACCAGCACCTGGTGGCGGACTTCCTGGGCAACGGCTCGACCGGGACGAAGGACACCGTCGACGGCATCGGGCCGAACGAGACCGGCCACTACCTGCGCCAGCTCGGGCCGACGGGCGCGGAGTCGCTGGGCGTCCACCCGCGGCGGCTGTCGAGCAACCGCGGCAACTCCTACTTCCCGCCGATCATCCCCGGCCGCGACTCGGCGATCGCGAAGATCTTCCCGAACTGGGACTGCCTGCCGGCGAACAACTTCGACCCAGCCAAGGTCAGGGAGCCCGTCGACCGGGCCCCCGGCCCGCCGTCCCGCCCGGCCTGCTTCGTGCGCGAGAACTTCGACTATCCCGGCAAGCAGGGCCGCTTCATCCACGTGAACCCGGCCGACTACCGGCGCTAGCCGGTCACGGAGCCGCTGCGCTCACCCGTTGGGGGCCGTCCCCCACCGGCCGTGCTCCTCTATGAGCTGGTCGAGGAGCTGCTTGAGCTCGGCGGCCTTTCCACGGATCTCCTCCTCCAGCGCGACGGCCTCGCTGTTCACGACATCCCTGTAGTCGGGTCGATTGTTCTCCAGCCATCGGAACGCGGCCGCGTCGTCGTTGTTCTCGAAGTGCGCCTCAAACTCGTCGAGCTGGGCCGGGGTGAGGGAACCCGCTATCTCGATCCCGACCCTGATCTCGAGGACCTCGAGCACCGCCAGACTGAGCAGGTGATCCTGGCCCGCCCGCAGGACGCCAAGGCCGAGCTCGTCCCAGTCGAACCGGGCGTCGCGGAGCTGGAACTTGGGCTTCGGTTTGGACTTCGGATCCTGGGAGGCGAGTGCTTGCAATGCGTCGATTAGGGAGGCGGTGAGGGCCTCGCTGCTCGCGCGTGTGCGGGCGGGCATCGCGCGGTCGAGCTCTGGTGTCGCCCAAGAGAGCTGGGTAGCCGTGCGCCCGAGTTCGGAGTCCGGCGCCGGGCGGCTCGGGCTGGTCCACACTAGGTCGGTCAGGCGGCTGTGAACGTCCTGACGCAGGGTACGGCCGCCGCTCGTACGCGAACAATCGAGCAGCGGGTCGGGCGAAGACGCGACGGAGGCCAGCGTCGAGACGGCGACCTCGTGCTGCGCCTGGCCTGCGTGGGTCGAGCGCGCCGTCCGGGCCATGTTAGCCAGCAGCGTGGCCCCCGCCTCCACGGCGTGCGCATTACGCGAGTCGAGCAAGGCTACGAGCTGGCTCAGGTCGAGTTCGCTCGGACTATCGAACGTGCGGCACCGCATGATCGTGGCCCCGCCCACGATCGACTTATCGCGGCACGCGGCCGCGATGAGCTCGAGCGCCTGCTGATCGAGAATCCGAAGATGCGACAGCACCGAGATCGCGAGGCGCCGGACGGAGAAGCTCCAGGGGTCCGCAGCTACCGACAGCACGGTGGCCCTCAGGTCCGAGCCCTCCGCCTCGGCTACGAACTGCGCCGGGCTTGCGGTCGCCGCCGCGTCCAACGCGAGCAGGCACGCGCGCCTCCTCGGCCAGTCGCTGCGCGCGAGATGCGTGTGGCACTCTGGCACAACCGCGGCCATCCCACGCGGCGTCGTGGCGAACTCGGCGGCCACGAGGCCGACGCGCCGCGCGGTGTGGGTGATCGCGCTAGGCCGTATCGGTTGGTCGTGCGTGCCGGGCGGAAAGTCGTGATCGGTCTCCAGCGCGAAGATGAGCGCCTTCGCGATCTCCTCCGGCGTGGTCGTTCGCTCGGCGAGCAAGTGGAGCGGCTCTGCCGGTCGCGCGGGCGTCAGTACGTCCACGGCGAGCCGCGCACCGGCGCTCTGCCAGCCAAGCGGGTCCTCGTCCATCGGAAGACACTCCGATGCAATCGCCGACAGCCAGGCGGCCGCGTCGCGCCGGGACGTCGTGCGTGCGAGCGGCAGGCAGTGAGCCGCGGTGCAGAGCGCCTGTGCCGCTGCAGTGCTGTCAATCTCGCGCATGCGGACCAGAAACGGCGCGAGACGGTCGAGCCGCGCAGTGAACACGGTTTCCCCGGCGGCTAGCCTCGCCGCCGAGCCGCGGACTCCGCCACCGAGATCCGTCAGCGCGAGCCGCTCGAGATGGTCGAGGTCGAGCCCGAGCAGCTTCCCACTCCGCACCGCTGCTCGGCACGCCTCGAGTGCCGCGCATGCCTCCGTCTCGCCTAGCTCCGGTACGCACGCGAGCACCTCCTCGGCCGCTAATGGTGTGAGGATGCCGCTTCCGCCCCAGCCACGCTGGGTCTCGATGTCGTCGAGGACGCGTGCGGCGCTGGTGTATTCGATCTTCATGCTGAACCCGCCATGAGCGTCGGCCGCACCGGCGTCGCCCGCTTCGAGCCGCTCCGCGCGGCATGTCTGGGCTTGCTCCAGCACGTCCAAGCCGACCTTCTCGGCGGGCCGGACCGTCAAGAGCGCGTCCATAGCGCGCTGTCGTAGCACCTCCTCAGACGCTAGTGCTCGGGCCAGCTCGGCATAGTTCTCTGGTGTCAGCGGTCGGTCGGGCTGCTCAGCGAGCATCAGCGTCGCCGCGGTCGCGCATGGATGGGCCGGGTCGGCCGCGATCCGCTCGACGTGGCTCAGAGCCTCGTTGCTCCGCGCCAGAGCTTCCGGCCGTGGCAGCCGCACTTTCGAGAGGAGTGTTTCGGCGAGGCGGTGCGCGCTCGGGTCCTCGCGGGCGAAGAGGAGCTCCAGGGTCTCGAAGGCGTCCGGCTCGGCGCGGAGCCAGCCCGCGGTGACCGCCTGAGTCATCAGCAGTTGCCGGGCGTGGTGCCAGTGCCCGTCCGCCGCATCCGCTCGCAGTGTCCGCCATGCGAGCGGAACGAGCGACTCCCGGATACGTGGATGGTGGAACCGCAGCAGGGCAGGGACCACGTCGGAATGCACCTGCTCGAGCCACACCGTGAGGTCTTCGACCGCGAGCGCTTCCGGCTGGGTCGCAAGGTACCGCGCGGCGGACGGCGGATCGATTGTGCGATCTACGAGTCCCTCGGTGATGCGTTCGCGGGTCCGCTGAGGATCGAGGCGGAATGCCAGGTCCGCGAGCGCGCTGAAGTCAGAGCCACGTGCGGATCCGACGTCGCGAAGCGCGCGCACCACGAGCCGCCCGGTCAGGTCCGCGGCGACGAGTGCGGTCGGCGCGTTCTTGACGGACGCCAGGAACCACTGGACGAGGCGGTGAACGCTGGGATCGACTCGCTCGCCGAGGGCGCGGAGCGCATCGGCAATGGCCGGCGCCTCAATCTCGATGTGCGCGAACGTGCTCGCGTACGGCCCGTCGAAGAGCGTTCCAATCGGCACCAGCTCTGGCGGTAGCTCGGTGCCGTCGCGGTGCAGGAGCGTCGCGACCCGTGCGCGCGCCGCCGTGGCCATGACCGAGCGGTCCGGCTCCTGGCAGGCGCGGTCGAGGCCGTCGAGCAACCCCGGTGTCCCAGCGGGCGCGTCGGCGAGGAGCTCGGTCGCGAGCGGGGCGACGGAGGTGTCCGTCAGCGAATCGACCAGCACCGGCCGCACCAGCCGCGGCCATCGGGCCAGGAGATCCCGCATCGCACGGACGATCCGTCCGTTGAGCTGTTCGAAGCCGCGTTCGCGTGCCGAGCTCCCTGCGTCGAGGAGCTCCCGCACGACGCGCGCCGTGAGCGCCGGCGACGCCCGCACGGTCTCGGTCAGACACGTGCCGACGAACAGCAGGTCGTGGTGCAGCAGTGGCTCGTGCTCGGGCTGCTGATCAAGCACGAGCTCCAAGATTCCATCGATTTCGTCCGGCATATTCTTCGCGAGCGCCGCGACCCCGAGGAGAGCGACCTCGACCCAGCGGGAGGATTGCCGGTGGTCAAGCAGCCATCGGCGGAACTGCTCCGGCTTCCGAGCCAGCTCCATGGCCGCGAAGTACTCGCGGAACGTGCCGTGCATGAACCCGTAGAGGTCGGCGCCCGCCTCCACCA
The DNA here is from genome assembly GCA_030861775.1 of Actinomycetota bacterium. Taxonomy (GTDB): domain Bacteria; phylum Actinomycetota; class Thermoleophilia; order Solirubrobacterales; family Thermoleophilaceae; genus AC-37. Next base: position 5,037 of record JALZEZ010000079.1, on the reverse strand, counting down.
GGAGCCCGGACTGCTGCTGCGCGTCCTCCAGGAACTTCTCGATCTCCGCGTTGATGTCGCCCCCAGTGACGCGCTCGATCCCGGGTGCGAGGTGCTTGCGGAGTTCGCTGCTGCGGGCGATCCCCCGATCGCGGTGCTCGTGGAGCCAAAGCGCGAACGGCCCGAGCGCGTCCACGATCTGGTCGTACGCCCACTCCGGGTCGCGGCGCTCCGCGAGCACGCGGCTTATCTCGGTATAGATCTCGAACCGGGTGCGCGGCAGCCGCTCGGACTCGCGCTGGAGCACCGCGAGCACTGTGAGGAGGAGAGGGTTCTCGGCAAGCCGCCGGATGTTGTGGTGCGACTGCACTGCCTCGACCAGGCGCTTGCTCTGCTCGGCGGCACGACGCGTGAGCTCCAGGTTCCTCACGTCCATCCCGACGCCGGGCGAGGCGCAGTCCGGGCTGACCGCCCGGACGCGCTCCACGGCCAGGCACCAGCGCCGGCAGAAGCGACGGATCGCCGGCAGCTCGAGCGGGCGCGCCTGGACGAGCTTGAACGAGCTCGCGACCAGCGGTGCCTCCTTGTAGCCGCGGACACGGCTCGTTACGACGACCTGGTTGCCGCCCGCGGTTGCCGGCTCCGACAGCTCCGCGCCCCACCACTCGTCGCTGTCGGGCGTGTCCCATGGCTCGAACGCGTCGAGGATTGGGTCTCGCGCGTGGCCGCGCAAGAACCTCTCGACGCGCTCGACGATTGCCGCTCGGAGGCTGACGTCGGAGATTTCGTCGAGGCCGTCCAGGAGGATCAGCGCCCGTCCGGCTGCGAGCCAGCGGCGGATGATGCGAGCGGCCGCCTCCGGCTCGAGCGGAAGTGGCGCGTTCATGACCGGGTGGCGGCCGAGGAATTCGATGAACTCGGGCAGGCTGTCGCCCTTCCCATCCTCCGCGAGCTCCGCGTAGTCGGCGATGCGGACGAGGATTGGCAGCCGCGTGGGCCCGAGGTCCACCTTGGGCTCCTCCATGCCGAGCTGGGCGCCCGCGACGAAGACCCGCTTCCGACGGCGGAACAGTGCGCGCGCGTTGAATAGGGCCAGCCACTGGAGCAGCGTCGTCTTGCCCATGCCCGGGTGGCCGAGGATCACGCTCCAACGGCTGGTGCGGATCAGATCGGTGAAGTGGATGCTCTCGCGGTCGGTGCCCCCCTCGAAGAAGAGGAGGCCGTCAGGCACGGAGTCCGCCTGCGCGGCTCCCTCGAGCTGCGCGCGCGTTACCTCGCGATCCGCGGTGACCTCGGAGGCGGCCCGCGGTCCCACCATGAGCGAGATGTAGACGTCTTCGAGCGGCAGGTCGATGTCCCTGGTGGCACTACCGGGCGGCAGCTGGCGCGGATCGATCGATGCGCACCTCTCGATGTGCGCCCGGAGGTAGGCGTCGGTGTCGTCGTCGAAGTCGACGTCCTGTACGTGGCCCGTGATCTCGGCCGCGCGGCCGGGGTCCTCCACGTTGCGTCGCAGCTCGTCGACAAGCTCGTCGATCCAGTCCGCGCGGGCTCGCTGCGCGAGTCCGCGCGGTCGCAGGTTCGCTGCGAGCAGGTCGATGCTCTCGCGGCCGAAGGGGGATTCGGCGACGAGGCGCTGGACCGCCGCGCGATCTCCGCACCGCGACGCCGTGAGCATCTCGACCAGATCGCATGCAAGGCCGTTCGACGGCTCAAAAGCCACCGTGTCGTTGTCTATGACGAGCGCGCGCTCGCTGCCCGCGGCGCGCAGCATCCTGCGCACGTTCGAGAGCGCATTGCGGATCGCGCGCTGGTCCTGCACGCCCAGCGGCCGCTCAAGCGCGTGTCGTCGAAGCCGCGGTGGCTCCTCGCCGTGCGTCGCGGCGCAGTGCGCGGTCCAGATCAGGAACGAGAGGAGCCGCCAGTCCCGCTTCTCCAGATTCGGCACGCTTGCGCCCGCGGGATCGAACGCCTGAAGGGCGAGTACCGAGATCGTGTTGGTGGGGGTGACCATGTCCTTGCGCGGCGAGACCGACCCAGGGGAGAGTGTGCGTCCCGAACGGAGCGTGATGAAGCGCGAGTCCCGTGACGCCCTCCCGTGACGCAGCCGAAGCACTTCGAGCGTATGCGCGCCACTGCGAAGTGGTCAACCCCCAAGATGGGCGTTCGCAGGTTGTCTCGCTTGTATTTCCCGACCGTTTGCCGATACGCTCACTGGCGGAAGGAGCTCCATGGCAACCGCGTTTGCGGGCGAAGCGGCTCACATCCAGGACATCGCCTACCTAACGGTCCCCGACATAGCTCGCGCCACAGGCGCGTCGGAGACGACGGTGCGTGCGTGGCTTCGCGACGAGCGCTCGCCGTCCGGGACCTACGCGGAGCGTCTCGTGGAGCTTTCAGCGATCGCGGAACGACTCGTGCGCGTCATGGAGCCGGAGTACGTGCCGGTGTGGATGCGGAAGCCGACGCCGCTCCTCGACGACGACAAGGCGCTGGACGTCATCGCCGCTGGCGACTACCGGCGCGTCTCGCGTGCGGTCGCATCGCTGGAGTCGCCCGGCGCGGTCTAGCGCCCTTGGACGTAGACGCGACCTCGATTGCGGGTGTCTGGCTGCGTCACATCCCAGCGGGCGGTGACGTGCACTTCGAGCCCCCGCATCCGGCGGACAATCGCTGGCAGCGCGGGGCGGTCGTCGAGGCGTTGTACTTCGCGGACTCCGAGGCCACCGTCTGGGCCGAGTGGTATCGCTTTCTGGCCGGCGCGGGCCTCCCGCCGAAGCAGGGCCTGCCCCGCGACCTGTGGCGGTGGCGAATCTCCCTATCGCGCGTGGTGGACTTGCGCGATCGAAGCCAGCTCGCGCGGGTTCGCCTGCCCGACTTGGAACCGACGCGTCGGCAGTGGCCCGCCTTCCAGGCGGTTGGTGAGCGGCTGCATCGCGCTGGGTGGCCTGCGCTCGTCGCAACGTCTGCTGCGCGTCCGGCCGGGCGCGTGCTGTGCGTCTTCCGCACGACGCGCAAGGTGCCGGGAACTACGCCGATTCCACCGCCGACGAAGGTGGACGAGCCGCCGGTCGTCCCCAGGGGCCTCCGGACCTGAGATGTGGCGGGGCGCGAGGGGGGTCGAACCTGTTCGCTAGCCGGTCACGGTCACGATCACCGTGCGGCTGCGCGGGCGGTCGTCGAAGTCGATCAGCACCACCTGCTGCCAGGTCCCGCGCCGCACGCTGCCGCCCACGACCGGCAGGGTCTCGCTCGGCCCCACGATCGCCGCCCGCATGTGCGAGTGCGAGTTCGTGTCGTGGTTCAGCCGGTTGTGCTCGTAGTCGCCCTCGCGGGGGATCAGGCGGTCGAGCAGCTCGCGCAGGTCGCGGACCCCGCCGGGCTCGTACTCCATCGTGGTGATCGCGGCGGTCGCGCCCGGCGCGAACACCGAGACGGTCCCGTTCCGGATGCCGGACTGGCGGACGACCGCCTCGACGCCCTCGGTCAGGTCGACGACGTGCCCGTCGCCCTCCGTCTGGAAGCGGAGCTCGCCTCCGTGTGCCGCCACCGCCGGCTCAGGGCTCGCTGACCGGCGCCTCCAGCAGCGCGCGCAGGCGCTCGGCCTCGTCCGGCGCCATCGTGTAGCCGTGCTCGGGCTCCGGGTAGCGGCGCTCGCGCACGTCGGCGCTGAAGGCCTCCATCCCGTCGATCATCGCCTGGCGGACGTTGCCGTAGCGCTTCACGAAGCGCGCGGCGTGCCCGTCGTAGATGCCGAGCAGGTCGTGGAACACGAGCACCTGGCCGTCGGTCGCCGGGCCGGCGCCGATGCCGATCACCGGGATCTCGAGCCGTGGCACGACCGCCTCGGTGAACGGCGAGGGGACGGCCTCGAACACGATCGCGAAGCAGCCCGCCTCCTGGAGCGCGAGCGCGTCGTTGGCCACCTCGAGCGCCCGCTCGGCCGTGCGGCCCTGCGAGCGGTAGCCGCCCAGCGCGACCGCGGTCTGCGGGGTCAGGCCCACGTGGCCCATCACCGGGATGCCGGCGTCCACGATCGCCCGCGCCCGCTCGGCGCAGACGCCCCCGCGCTCGAGCTTGACCGCGTCGCAGCCGGCCTCCTTCACGAACCGCTGGGCGGTGGCGACGGCCTGCTCGTTCGAGACCTCGTACGAGCCGAACGGCAGGTCGCCGACCAGGAGCGGCGTGGTGAGGCCGCGGCGCGCCGCGCCGGCGAGCATCAGCATCTCGTCGACCGAGACGGGGACGGTGCTCGGGTAGCCCAGCACGGTCATCGCGCCGGAGTCGCCCACGAGGACCACGTCGACGCCGGCGGCCTCGGCCACCTGCGCGCTCGGGTAGTCGTAGGCGGTGACCATCACGATCGGCTCGCCCAGGGCCTTCTTCTCGCCCAGCGTGGAGAGCGTGACGGTCTTGCGCTTGCGCGGGGGAGCGGGGGAGATCCGAGGAGAGGCGCTCATGACAGGAGCTCCGCGACGGCGTCGTCCACGGTGACTATCCGGTTGTCCTCGGTCACGTGCACCACCTTCGGTTCGTAGGTCTCGAGCTCGGCCTCGTCGTACTGCGCGTAGGAGACGACGATGATCGTGTCCCCGGTGTGCACCAGCCGCGCGGCGGCGCCGTTGATGCACATCTCGCCCGAGCCGCGCTCGCCGGCGATCGTGTAGGTCTCGAAGCGGGCGCCGTTGTCGATGTCGAGCACGTGGACCTGCTCGTGCTCGCGGATGTCGGCGGCCTCGAGCAGGTCGGCGTCGACGGTGATCGACCCGACGTAGTGCAGGTCGCTGCCGGTGATCCGGCCGCGGTGGATCTTGGATTTGAGCATCGTTCGGTTCATGGGTTCCCCTCGTCTGAGCCTCCGAGGATCGTGTTGTCGATGAGCCGCGCCTCACCCACGCGCGCGGCGACTGCGAGAAGGGTTCGTCCGTTGACGCGCTCGGCCGGCGCGAGGTCGTCCGCCGAGCGCAGCTCGAGGTACTCGGGCTCGACCCCGCGGGACTCGAGCTCGCGGCGGGCCGCGGCCAGGACCGAGGCCGCGTCGCGGCGGCCGTCCCGGAC
>JALZEZ010000321.1 GCA_030861775.1 Actinomycetota bacterium | reverse complement strand
CCCGCGCCGACCTCGACGCCGGCCGCCCCCGCGAGGCCGCCCTCCAGGCGCGCATCGCGCTCGAGGCCCTGCTGGCCGAGGTCGGGGGCGACCTGACCGAGCTGCGCGAGCCGGTGGGCCGGGCGGCCAACGAGGCGCTCGCCGGCCACCCGGCGCCGGACCTGAGCGAGGCCGTGGCCACCGCGGTGGAGCGCATGGAGGCCGCCCTCCGCCGCCGCCGCGCAGGTCAGATGACGAACCTTCCCTGAGCAATCTTGACGAGATCTTCACCTCCGGGCCTACCGTCTGTCGAACACTCAGGGCGGAACTTCGGCCAACGGGCCATAGGACACGCTGAGCGCCGGGAGGAAGATGGACGACATGAAGCGGACCGCAGCAGTGACCGACATGCGTGAGCGGCGCGTCTCGCGCGCCGTCGCCGCCCGCCGGCGGCTCGACCGGGCCCCGTTCCCCGATCGCCGCCGCCCGCGCGCAGGCGGGCGAGTCTGGGTCAACGGCGTGGAGGTTGGGGGCACGGACGCCCGCCACGCCACCGTCGCGCTGGGCTACGACTGAAAGAGCGCGGCCGCGACGGCCGCCAGCTCGTCGGCCACGTCGCCGGTGAGCTTGATCTCGGCCTCGCCGTCGTAGGCCGTCGGGCCCTGCGTGACGAGCGCGATGCGCCCGCCGGCCTCGAGCGTCACGCCCGGCAGCGAGGCCACCGGGAACACCTCGAGCGACGAGCCGACGCACACCATCAGGTCCGCCTCCTGGGCGAGCGCGTGCGCCTCGGCCATCGCCGCCGCCGGCAGCATCTCGCCGAACAGCACCACGTCGGGCTTCAGCGGGTGGATGCAGGCCGCGCACTCCGGCGCGCCGGGGCTGCGCTCGATCAGCTCGAGCACGTGGTCGAGCGCCACCTTGCCGCCGCACTCGAGGCACACGCACTGGTCGATCGAGCCGTGGACCTCGATCACCCGCGTGCTGCCCGCCATCCGGTGCAGCCGGTCGACGTTCTGCGTGATCACGCCCCGCACGATCCCCGCCCGCTCGAGCTCGGCGATCGCCACGTGGGCCGGGTTGGGCCGCTTGTCCACCAGCGTGGCGAAGCGGTCGGAGTAGAACTGCCAGAAGCGGTCCGGGCTGCGCCGGAACGCGTCGATGTGGGCCACCTCCATCGGGTTGACCTTCTCCCAGAGGCCCTTGCCGGGCGTCCGGAAGTCGGGGATCCCGGACGGCACCGAGACCCCCGCGCCGGTGAGGACGACCGCGCGCTCGGCCTCGCGGAGCAACTCCGCGAGGCGGGCGGCGCCGACGGTCGTCGCGGTGCTCACTTGCCCTGGAACTTCGGCGTGCGCTTGCCCAGGAAGGCGGAGATGCCCTCCTTGGCGTCCTCGGAGGAGAACGTCTTGGCGAACCCCTGCGCCTCGGCCTCCAGCCCCTCGCCGAGCTCGCCCATGGCGGACACCGACTTGATCTGCTCGATCGCGATCGGCGCCTTCTCCCCGAGCTTGCGGGCCCAGGCCAGCGCCGTGTCGAACAGCTCGTGGTCCGGGACCACCTGGTTCGCCAGCCCGAAGCGGAGCGCCTCGTACGCGCCGATGGCGTCCCCGGTGAGGTTCATCTCGAGGGCCTTGCCCTCCCCCACCAGCCGCGGCAGCCGCTGGGTGCCGCCGAAGCCGGGGATGATGCCGAGGTTGATCTCGGGCTGCGCGAAGCTCGCCGACTCGGCCGCGATGCGGAAGTCGCACGCCATGGCCAGCTCGCAGCCGCCGCCGAACGCGATCGAGTTGACCGCCGCGATCGTGACCGTCGAGGACTTCTCCATGCCGGTCATCAGGCCGTGGCCGGACTCGATCAGCTCGGCGCCCTCGGCGTCGGGCTTCATCTTCGTGAACGCCTTGATGTCCGCGCCCGCGGAGAACGTGAACGGGTTCGACGAGGCGATCACGACCGCCCGCGCCTTGCCGTCGAGCTTGCTCCAGGCGTCCGCCAGCTCGCGGATCACCGTCGGCGAGAGCGGGTTGGCCGGCGGCCGGTTGAGCCACACGATCGTGACCTCGCCGCGGGTCTCGGTGGCGATCGTCTCGTAGCTCGAGTCCGCGTCCGGCTGCGGGTAGGGGAAGAAGCCCTGGCCGGACTTCTGGCCCAGCCGCCCCTGGCTCACCAGGCGGCGCAGGATCAGCGGCGGCGCGAAGTGCTCGCCCCACTCGGCCTCGGCCCGCTCGAGCGCCGCGAGTACCTCGTCGAGGCCCTGGGCGTCGGCGCGCTGGAACGGCCCGGGGAGGATCCCGGCGCCCATCATCATCCCGATGTCGATGTCCTTCATCGACGCCACGCCCTCCTCGAGGACGAGGCAGGACTCGACCAGCGTCTTGAGCCCGAAGCGCTCGACGAGCGTCTCGAGCGCCTGCGATTCGGTGCTAGCCGTGCTCATAGAACCCCTTCCCGGTCTTCTGCCCGAAGTTGCCCGCCTCGACCAGCTCCTTCAGCTTCTGCGACACGTAGAAGCGGTCGCCGTAGCTCTCGGCGATGTGCTCGGCCGTGTGCAGCGTCACGTCCAGTCCGACCATGTCGGCGAGCTGGTAGGGCCCCATCGGGATCGTGCCCGACTCCTTCACGACCCGGTCCACCTCCTGGGGCTCGAGCCCCTCCTCGTCGGTCACCCGCCAGATCTCGGACGCCGCCGAGTTGAGGATGCGGTTGACCACGAAGCCCGGCACCTCGACGCAGCGGACCGCGGTCTTGCGGATCTGCTGCGCGAAGTTCGAGGTGGCCTGCATGGTCTCCTCGGAGGTCTCGTCGCCCTCGATCACCTCGATCAGGCGCATCACCGAGGCCGGCCAGAAGAAGTGGAAGCCGACGACCTTGTCCGGCCGGCTGGTGGCCTCCCCCATCTCGGTGATCGACAGCGACGAGGTGTTCGAGCTGAGGATGGCGTGTCCGGGCGTGACCGCGTCGAGCTCGGCGAAGACGGCCTGCTTGATCTCCATCTTCTCCGGCACGGCCTCGATCACGAAGTCGACGTCGCCGAAGCCCTCGTACTCGGTGGTGCCGGTGATGCGGCCGACGATCTCCTCGAGCTGCTGGTCGGCCTGCTCCTGGGTGATCTTCTCCTTCTTGACGAGCCCGCCGAGCTGGCCCTGCGTCACGGAGCGGGCCTTGTCGAGCCCCGTGTCGACGAACTCCTGCTTCACGTCCTTCAGGACCACCGGGAGGCCCGCGCTGGCCACGACCTGCGCGATCTCCCCTCCCATCGTCCCGGCGCCGACGACGGCGGCTTTGAAAACGTACATGCTGTCGAGATCCCTCCTGTAGGCGGCCGGGGAAGGCTACAAGGCAGCTTCCTCCGCGGCCTCCGTGGCGAAGCGGCGGAGCGTGCGGACGAGCGCGTCGGACTGCGCGCGGCGGATGAAGAGCACGTCGGTGACGCCGCGCAGCGGGCCGCCCCTGGCCAGCTCGTACTCGTACTCGATCTGGACCAGCGTCCCCTCCGCGTCGGGCTCGAAGGCCACGCGCTGGACGCCCGCGCAGCGCTCCTCGAAGACCTCCGTCACCAGGCGGACGCCGGGCTCGGACTCGACCACGCGCTCGGTCACGGTCCCCCGGCCCTCGGGGGTGGACTGCCAGACCAGCTTGGAGCCGCTGGCGGGCCACTCGTCGTCGAGCCGCTGCGGGCGGGCGAAGCCGTCGACGAACGTGGGCCAGCGGCGCACGTCGGTCCAGAGGTCGTAGGCGCGCCGGGGCTCGAGCCTGACCGCGATGGCCTCCCTGACCGTGCCCACCGCTAGCCGTACACCTCGCGGACGATCTCGTCGATCGAGCGCGCGATCGAGTCGAGGAACGGGCGGACCTCCTTGACCAGGCGCTTGTACTCGCGCCGGCCCTGGACGGTCAGCGAGTAGTAGCGCCGGCTGCGGCGCTCCGGGTGCTCCCACTGGCCCTCGATCAGGCCGCGGGCCTCGAGCTGGCGGAGCAGCGGGTACATCGTGTTGGGGTTCACGCTCAGCACGCCCTCGGTCACGCCCGAGATGCGCTCGATGAGCTGGTTCCCGTAGGAGGGGCCCTGGCTCATGAAGTGGAGGACGAGCATCGGCAGGATGTCGCGCTTGCGCAGCTCCCCGGTGAACGGGTCGCGGTCGCCGGTCGCGCGCGGCTGGCGCCCGGGGACCGGGGGCTCGAGCGTGCGGGCGGCCTCGCGCGCGCTGGCCACCTGGGTCGTGCGCTTGACCGCCTCGCGCGCCGCCTGCTGGCGCCTCTTGGGCTGGTCGGAGCGCGGCTTGCGGGGTGCGGCCATGTGACCGCCCGATCTTGGCATGTAGCGTCCGGTCCGTGGCGCTACCGGAGGGATTCCGCGTCGGGCACTGGACCAGCGGCGGGACGGGATGCACCGTCGTGCTCGCGCCGGACGGCGCCATCGCGGCCGGGGAGGTCCGCGGCGGCGGACCGGGGACGCGCGAGAGCGATCTCCTCTCGCCCGCGTCGAACGCCCCGGGGGTCCAGGCGGTCTGCTTCGCGGGGCGCAGCGCCTTCGGCCTCGCGGCGGCGGACGGCGTGGTGCGCTGGCTCGACGAGCGCGGGATCGGCTACGCCACCCCCGCCGGGCTCGTCCCGCTGGTCGCC
>JALZEZ010000621.1 GCA_030861775.1 Actinomycetota bacterium | reverse complement strand
CGGCCGAGCCGAGCCCGAGCGCCGACTGGCGCGTGGAGGACGCGGGCGGCGGCACGTTCACGCTGTCGCCGGCGTCGGCCCCCGACCGCCGGCTCGGCCACGACGGCTCACGGCTCGCGCTGACCGCGGAGGGCACCCGCTTCACCTTCGCCGAGGCGACCGGCTGCGCGGAATACCCCGAGGCCGACCTCAACGCCCGCGGCACGCCCGCCCGCGGCGCCACCCCCTTCGGGGCCGTCTCCGGCCTGCTCGAGGGCCACATGCACTGGATGACGTTCGAGTACTTCGGCGGCGAGTTCCACTGCGGCCGTCCGTGGCACCCCTACGGCGTGCCGTACGCGCTGCCGGACTGCAGCTCGGTCGAGGGCCCGCAGGGCACGGCGGCGCCGCTCCAGAACTCCCTCAACTACGGCAACCCCGGCCAGGCCCACGACACCTCCGGCTGGCCGAAGCTGACCGAGTGGGGCGCCCGCAACGTCACGTACGAGGGGACCTACTGGCGCTGGGTACAGCGCGCCTGGCTCTCGGGCCTGCGGCTGATGGTCATGGGCATCAACGAGAACCGCGAGCTGTGCGAGCTTCAGGCGCGGCGGCGCAACTCGTGCGACGAGATGGACACCGTCCGCCTCGGGATCAAGGACATGCGCGAGCTCCAGCGCTACGTGGACGCGCAGGCGGGCGGGCCGGGCAAGGGCTTCTTCCAGATCGTCACGAGCCCGAACGAGGCGCGGCGCGTGATCAACCAGGGCAAGATGGCCGTGGTCCTGGAGATCGAGGTCTCGGAGCTGTTCGGCTGCCGCGGCTGGGAGCAGCCCACCTGCGACCGCGCGCAGGTCGACCGCGCCCTCGACGAGTTCTACAGGCTCGGCGTCCGCTCGTCGCTCCTGCTCAACAAGTTCGACAACCCGCTCGCCGGGGTCCGCTTCGACAGCGGTCCGTTCGGCGCGGTCATCAACCAGGGCAACCGCAACAGCGCCGGCTCGTACTGGAGCGCCGAGACCTGCCGCGGGCCGTTCCGCGACAACGAGATCTTCAGGCCCTCCCCCGAGGCGAGCGGGGCCATCACCAGCTTCCTGGCCACGCTCGGGATCACCGCCGGGACCGCCCCGACCTATCCGGACCCGCCGCACTGCAACACGCGCGGGCTGACCGACCTCGGGCGCTACCTCGAGCGGGAGATGATCGAGCGCCACATGATCATCAACCCGGACCACATGAGCCAGAAGGCGGTCGACGACACGCTCACGCTCGCCGAGGCGCACCGCTACTCGGGCGTGATCTCCCCGCACGGCTGGATGGACCCCGGCAACTGGCCGCGGATCTGGAAGCTCGGCGGGCTGGCGTTCCCGGACTCGGACGACTCGGACGGGTTCGTCGACGCCTACCGCAAGTTCCGCCCGCGCCGCACGCCGTTCACGATCGGCTGGGGCTACGGCGCCGACCTGGGCGGCCTGGCGGAGCAGCCCGCGGCCCGGGCCGACAGCATCCAGTACCCGTTCAAGTCGTACGACGGGAAGGTCACGTTCGACCGCCAGACGAGCGGCGAGCGCACCTTCGACTACACGCGCGAGGGCGTAGCCCACTACGGCCTGTACGCGGACTGGTTCGAGGACCTGCGCAAGCTGGGCGGGCCGGACCTCACCCGCGACATGGCCGCCGGGGCCGAGGCCTACCTCCAGATGTGGGAGCGCGCCACCGGGATCCGCACGCCCAACTGCCGTCCGCAGCGCTTCCGTGTCAACGCGCGCGGGCTCGGGCGGATCCGGCTCGGCGCCAAGTGGGAGGACCTGCTGAAGGTCGCCGGCCAGCCCCAGCAGCGCAACCGCGCCTGGACCTACTGCGTGCGCGGGCCCGGTAACCGGACGAAGGCGGACGTGGCCGAGCTGACCGCCGCCGGCCGCGTCGAGCTGGCCGGCAGCACGGCGCTCACGCGCTCCGCGGATGGCGTCCCCGTCGGCGCGCGGGCCTCGCGCCTGCGCGGCGTGCGCCCGGTCGGCCGCGGCGTGTTCGTCCGGCACCGCCGCAGCAGCTCGTTCGTCTACGCGGTCAGCCGCGGGCGGGTCGTGGCC
>JALZEZ010000320.1 GCA_030861775.1 Actinomycetota bacterium | reverse complement strand
AGCTGGGGCTCGCCGCTCGCCGCGATCCGCCCGAGCGGCACCTCGCCCTCGGCGCCCGCGTCGACGAGGACGAACGAGCCGGGGTGCTCGGACTGGGCGCTGCGCACGAGGCCCCAGACCGCCGCGAGCGCGGGATCCGGCACGTCGTCCTCGGCCGCCGCGACCGCGCCGCGCGTGACGATCAGCAGCCGCGAGTCGGCGAGCCGCTCCTCGGCGAGCCACGCCTGGAGGAGCGCGAGCGTGTCGCCGACGGCGAGGCGTGCCTCCTCGGCCGGGTCGCCGTCACCGGACGCCACCTCGACCACCACGACCTCGGGCGGCGTATCGTCCGGCCCGATCTCCTCGACCAGGGCGGGCAGCTCGGCCGCGCCCAGGGCCACCGCGGAGACCGGCTCGGCTTGCTCGACCGGCGCGACCGCGGGCCACTCGACGCGGTAGAGGGACTCGCGCGTACCCCGCAGCGACGCGTGGAGCCGGTCGACGTCCACCGACCGAGCGGCCAGTGCCTCGACCGACAGCACGGGACGGCCGTCCCCGCCGAGCGCGGCGACGGAGATGGCGTCGGGCCCGGCCGGCGCCGCGAGCACCCGCAGGCGCGACGCGCCGCTCGCGTACAGGCGCGTGTTCGCCCAGCGGAACAGCATCTTGCCCTGGTCCGGCGGTAGGTCCTCCCCGGCAGTGTACTGAGCGAAGCCCGCGTGCAGCGCCATGTCGAGCAGCGCGGGGTGGACGGCGTGACGCGCCGACTCGCCGAGGTGGTCGCCCGCGATCTCGACCTCGGAGAGGATCGCGTCCCCGCGACGCCACACCGAGCGCACGCCGAGGAACGCCGGCCCGTACTCGAAGCCGGCCACCTCCGACAGGCGCTCGACGACCCACTCGGGCTCGACGGCCTCGGCGCCGGCCGGCGGCCACGCCTCCGCGGAGAGGAGATCGACCAGCGGGTCCTCCTCCGTCGCGGCCGCCGCGATCGTCCCGCTCGCGTTCGCGACCCAGTCCCCGCCGGTCGCCGCGCGCGAGCGGACCGTGAACTCCCGGCGCTCGGAGTCGTCGGGGGCGTCGACGAAGACCTGGACCTCCACGTCCCCCTCGGCCGGGGGCAGCAGCGGCGCCTCGAGCGTCAGCTCCTCCACGACGTCGCAGCCGACCGCCGCTCCGGCCCGCAGCGCCAGATCCACGAACGCGGTACCCGGGAGGACGACGGTGCCGGCCAGGACGTGGCTGGCGATCCAGGTGTGCGCCTGCGACGACAGGCGTCCCGTGAACAGCCACTCGTCGTCGCCGGCGAGGGCCGTCATGTTCGTCAGGATCGGGTGGCCGCCCAGGCTGGGGTGATCCGATCCGGGCTCGTCGCCGGCCCGCGGCTCGAGCCAGTAGCGCTCGTGCTGGAACGCGTACGTGGGCAGGTCGACGCGCCGGGCGCCGTGGCCGTCGAAGAACACGGGCCAGTCGATCGCGACTCCGGCGCTGTGGGCGGCGGCGAGGAAGGCGGCGAACGCCTCGCGGTCGCCTCGGTCGGCGCGCAGCGCGGGCACGAGCAACGCCCGCTCCCGGGCCTCGGGCGGCAGGCACTCGCTCGCCATCGCGACCAGGACCCCGTCCGGCCCGAGCTCGAGGAAGCGCGTGACGCCCTCGGCATCCAGCGCCGCGACCACGTCGGCGAAGCGAACCGCCTCGCGCACGTGACGCACCCAGTGGCCGGGCGAGGCGATCTCCTCGGCGGGCACCTCCGCGCCGGTGAGGCCGGAAACGATCGGGATCCGCGGCGCCGCGAACGCGATGCTCTCGGCCACCCTCCGGAACTCGTCGAGCATCGGCTCGACGAGCGGTGAGTGGAAGGCGTGGCTGACCGGGAGGCGCTTCGTGTTGCGCCCGCGCTCCGCCCAGACTCGCTGGATCTCGTCGAGCGCGCCGGCGTCGCCCGATACGACCACCGACCGCGGGCCGTTCACCGCGGCGATCGACACGAGGCCGCCGCGCTCGGCGAGCGACTCCGCGACCTCGTCCTCGCCGGCCTGTACCGCGAGCATGCCTCCCCCGTCCGGCAGCCCGCCGATCAGCCTGCCGCGCGCCGCGACCAGCTCGCACGCGTCCGGCAGGGACAGCATGCCGGCGACATGGGCCGCGGCGAGCTCGCCGACGGAGTGCCCCGCGAGGAAGTCGGCCGTGACCCCGAGGGACTCGACCAGGCGGAACAGCGCGACCTCGACGGCGAACAGCGCGGTCTGCGTGAACTCGGTCCGGTCCAGCAACGCCGCCTCGCCGGAGCCGGGCTCCGCGAACAGGAGATCGCGGATCGGGCGGTCGAGATGGCGGTCGAGCTCCGCGCAGACCTCGTCCAGGGCGTGGGCGAACCGCGGGAACGCCGCCGCGAGCTCGCGCCCCATCCCGGCGCGCTGCGCGCCCTGCCCGGTGAAGACGAACGCCGTCAAGCCGTCGTCCACCGCGCCGTCGACCACGCGTGCCGGGTGCTCGCCCCTGGCCAGCGCATCGAGCCCGGCGAGCAGGTCGTCGGGATCCGAGCCGGTCACGACCGCACGCCGCTCGAACTGGGTGCGGCCGGTGGCCAGCGAGAACGCCACGTCCACGGGCGCAAGGTCGGGCCGGTCCTCGACGTGCGCGTGCAGCCGCCGCGCCTGTGCTCGCAGGGCCTCCTCGCTCTTGCCCGACACGAGCCACGCGAGGACGGGCGGCTCGCTCGCGGGCGGCACGACGGGCGCGGGCTCCTCGGCGGCGGGCGCCTCCTCCACGATCAGGTGGGCGTTGGTGCCGCTGATGCCGAACGAGGACACGCCCGCGCGGCGTGGCTGCTCGCTCGGCAGCCACGGCTGAGCCTCGGTCAGGAGCTCGACGTCGCCCTGCGCCCAGTCGACGTGCGGAGACGGCTCGTCCACGTGCAGGGTGCGCGGGAGCAGGCCGTGGCGCAGCGCCATGACCATCTTGATCACGCCGCCGACGCCGGCCGCGCCCTGCGCGTGGCCGATGTTGGACTTGACCGAGCCGAGGCGAAGCCGGCTGCTCGCGCGCGCCCGGCCGTAGACGGCCAGCAGCGCGTGCGCCTCGATCGGATCCCCGAGCGTCGTGCCCGTGCCATGGGCCTCCACCGCGTCCACCTCGGCCGGCGAGAGACCGGCGTCGGCGAGCGCCTTCAGCATCACGCGCTCCTGCGACGGCCCGTTCGGCGCCGTCAGCCCGTTGCTCGCGCCGTCCTGGTTGACGGCGCTGCCCCGGATCGTCGCCAGGACCCGGCGGCCGTTGCGGCGCGCGTCCGACAGGCGCTCGAGCACGAGCAGGCCGGCACCCTCCGCCAGGCCCGTGCCGTCGGCGCTCCCGGCGAACGACTTGCAGCGTCCGTCGGGCGCCAGGCCGCGCTGGCGGCTGAACTCCACCAGCATCCACGGCGTGGACATGATCGTCGCGCCGCCGGCGAGGGCGAGTGAGGTCTCGCGCCGCCGCAGCGCCTGGCAGGCGAGGTGGATCGCCACCAGCGACGACGAGCACGCGGTGTCGAGGGTGACCGCCGGCCCCTCGAGGCCGAGCGCGTACGCGATGCGGCCGGACACCACGCTCGAGTGCGTGCCCGTCAGGCGGTAGCCCTGGAAGTCGCCCGCGAGGCGCCCGGCGTACTCGGTTGCGCCACCGCCCGCGAACACGCCGGTGTCCGTGCCCCCGAGCGCCACCGGATCGACGCCGGCGTCCTCGATCGCCTCCCACGCGACCTCGAGCAGGACACGCTGCTGCGGGTCGATCGACAGGGCCTCGCGGGGGCTGATGCCGAAGAACGCGGCGTCGAAGCCGGCCACGTCATCGATGAAGCCGCCGTGCCGCGTGTAGATCGTGTCGCGTGCGTCCGGGTCGGGGTCGTACAGGCGCTCGAGGTCCCAGCCGCGGTCCGCCGGGAGCTCCGAGATCGCGTCGGTCTCCTCCACGAGCAGCCGCCAGAGATCGCCGGGCGAGCGCACGCCACCCGGGAAGCGGCAGCCCATGCCGACGATCGCGATCGGCTCCTTCTCCCGGGCGAGGAGCTGCTGGTTCTCCTCGCGCGCGAGGTCGCGCTCCCTCAGGGCCTTCCTGAGCGCTTCGACGACCTGTTCTTGCGAGACGGTCACGGGCCCGCCATCCGGACGAGCTCGTCCACGTCCACGTCGTAGCGAGCGGCGGCCTTGTCCTCGCCCGCGGGCTCGGTCTCGTCTCCGTTCGAGCCGGCGAGACGCACGAGCGGGTCGAGCAGGCCGGCGCTGCGGAGCTGCTCGATCGGGATCGACCCGAGCATCCGGCGGATCTCCCCCTCGCTCGCCTCGCCGTTCACGGGCGGCGGCGCCGGCGCGAGCCGGTCCAGCAGGTAGCGGGCGACGGCCTCCGGGCTCGGATGGTCGAAGACCAGGGTCGACGGGAGCTGGAGCCCGCTGACGTGCGCGAGGCGGTTGCGCAGCTCGACCGCACCGAGCGAGTCGAAGCCGAGCTCCTTGAACTTGCGCTGGGCGTCGACGGCCGCCGCCGAGCCGTGCCCGAGCACAGCGGCGGCCTGCTCGCGCACGACCCCCACCACCACCGCCTCGCGCTTGGCCTCCGGAACGCCGGCGAGCTGCTGCTCGAGCGACACGCCGGCG
>JALZEZ010000620.1 GCA_030861775.1 Actinomycetota bacterium | reverse complement strand
CCGGCGCACAGCTCCGCGATCCGCTCGCCCGCCGGCGCGCCCGAGGACCCGCGCCCGGCGATCCACCCGGCCAGCGGCCCCGGGGTAAGGGCAGTGACCCCGGCGCGCAGGGTCGTCCGCGCGCGGTTCAGGAGTTGGCGCACCGCACCATCGGTCACGCCGAGGGCCGCCGCGATCTCCTCGTACGAGCGCCCCTCCAGCTCGCGCAGCACCATCGCGTCGCGCTGGCGCTCGGGCAGCTCCTGCACCGCCCGCACCACCTCGCGGATCCGCTCGCGCTCCTCGACCGCCTGGGGCGGCTGCTGCACGCCGTCGAACTGATCGTCGATCTGCTCGTAGCTCCAGCCGTTCTGGCGCAGCAGGCTGAGCGAGGCGTTGTGCGCGATCCGGTACAGCCACGGCCGCAGCTTCAGCTCCGCCTCGCCGGCCCCGATCGCCCGGTAGGCGTTCAGGAACGTCTGCTGGACCGCGTCCTCGGCCCGCTCCGGCGGGAGCAGCCCCTGGCAGTAGCGCAGCAGCGGTCGCCGGTAGCGCGCCACGATCGCCTCGAAGGCCCGGTCGTTGCCCGCCCGCACGAGGTCCACCAGGCGCTCGTCGCTCTGGGTGTGGAGCAGGGCGCTGCTCGCCAGCCGGGCCGGCTCGATCAATCTGCGCGGGGTCACTTCTGTCCCCTCCTGTAACGCACGCCGCGACGGTAGATCACGGAAAGCACCCTGCCCACGGAGCCACGGCAGGGTGTACGCAGCGACTACTCGACCAGCTCGATCTTCACGAAGAAGGCGCCCTCGGAGTCCAGCTCGAGCTTGGCCTCGTGGACCACCGCACCGGGCACGAGGGAGTCCGTCCCGCAGTCCTCGACGGCGTCGTCGAGGTCGTCCTCGGACTCCTTCTCGTCCCCCTCGGGCTCGTCGTCGTCCCAGCCGGAGCCGGGCGCGGGCCAGGCGTCGTCGTCCGAGTCCGAGTCGTCCTCGTCGTCGCCCTTGCCGGGCCCGGAGCGGTCGTCGCCACTCGGCCCGGAGCGATCCTCGTCGCCCCCGCCGTGCCCGCTGCGCCCGGCCACGCCCAGCGCCCCGCCGGCCGGCTCGAGCTCGTCCTCCCACTCCTCGTCCCACAGGCCCTCGTGCTCGTCCTCGGACTCGCACTCGATCTCGGTGTCGGGCGTCACGAGCCCGATCACCGACAGCCCGTGCAGCGTCCGCACGGTCAGCACGCCGTCCTCGAACGACTCCACCTTCCCGGCGGCCTCGGCGCCGTCCTTCACGCCGTCGTCGTCGGTGTCGGGGTCGATCGGGTCGTTGCCGCTCACGTCCTCGCCGTGGTTGTCGAGGCCGTCGCGGTCCGCGTCCTCGCGGCCGTCGCCCTTGCCGTCGCGGTCGGTGTCCGGCTTCGCCGGGCTGGTCCGCTCGCGGTCCTCGTTCGCGTTGTCCACGCGGTCGCGGTCGCGGTCCTCCTGGCCGTCGAGCACCCCGTCGCGGTCGGTGTCCGGCCGCCGCGGGTTGCTGCGCGAGCGGTACTCGGCCAGGTTGCGGAGGCCGTCGCGGTCGGGGTCGCGCGCCGCGTCGTCCTTCTTCGGGCTCAGCTTGTGCCTGCGCTCCCAGCGATCGGGCATCCGGTCGCGGTCGCGATCTCCGGCGCGCGCCGCCGCCGCCGCGGGCAGGGCGAGCGACAGCAGCGCCGCACCGGTGGCAAGGGTCGTGGTCCAGCGCCCTCGGGTCATGCGCTGGTCATCGACCCGGCCCGGGCGCGCTTGCTAGGTCCTCCGACCCATCTGGACGGACTACGGGCAATACGCTGCCGAGGGTGGAGCTGCGCCGCCTCTTCCCCGATGAAGCGACCCTGACCGCGCGCGAGGCCGCGGCGGCCCTGCGCGCCGACGCCCGCCCGCCGGGCGACCGGCCCTATCTCGCATTGAACATGGTCGCGACCGCGGACGGGCGGATCACGATCGGCGGCCGCTCCGGCCCGATCGGCAACGAGGCCGACCGCGCGCTCTTCCACGAGCTGCGCGCCCAGGCGGACGCCGTGATGGTCGGCGCAGGCACCGCCCGCAACGAGCGCTACGGCCGCATCG
>JALZEZ010000619.1 GCA_030861775.1 Actinomycetota bacterium | reverse complement strand
CGCGTGCGCTGCCGCTTGCCCGACGAGGTCTTGGGGATCGTCCCGGGCGGGACGACCAGCACCTCCGACGGCGGAGGGTCGACGTCGCGTCTCAGCGAGTCGTACACGCGCCGGGCGACCTCGTCGGCCGAGTCCACGGCCTTCGTCTCGGCGACCACGACCATCCGCTCCTGCTCGGGCAGCGAGAACGCGATGGCGTTGCCCTTCCGCACGCCCTCCACGCGTTCGGTCAGGAACTCGTACTCCTCCGGGTAGAGGTTCCGACCGCCGACGATGATCATGTCCTTGATCCGCCCGCACGGGACCAGCTGCCCGCTGTCGGTGACGAAGCCGAGATCGCCGCTGTGCACCCAGCCGTCGCGGATCGTGCTCGCGGTCGACTCCTCGTCCTCCCAGTAGCCGAGCATCATGCTCGGGCCGCGGATGACGATCTCGCCGACGTGCCAGGCCGGCAGCTCGGCGTCGTTCTCGTCGACCACGCGGACGTCCGTCGCCTCGTCCGGAGTGCCGCACAGGGCGAGCCGCCGGGCCTTCTCGTGCGAGGCGTCCACCAGCTCCACCTTCGTCCCGCGCTCGCCGAGCCCCTCGCGCGCGACCGTCACCGCCTCCTGCGGCTGGTCGGGGCGGACCCAGGCCACGGCGAGCGTCACCTCGGCCATCCCGTAGGCCGCGCAGATCGCGTTCGGCGGGATGCCGTACGGCTCCGCGGCCTCCATGAAGGCCTCGACGGTCTCCATGTCCACGGGCTCGGACCCGTTCATGAGGATCCGCAGGTTCGAGAGGTCGAGCTCGCGGGGGTTGAGCGACAGGTCGCGCGCGGCGATCCCGTAGGCGGAGTTCGGCGCCGCCGTGGCCGTCGCGCCGTAGCGCGAGCAGGCGTCCATCCACGAGGCCGGGCGGCGCACGAACTGCTCGGGCGACTGGAGCACGAGCGGCGCGCCCCTGGACACGGCGGTGAGGAGGAAGACGAACCCGAAGTCGTGGTAGAGCGGCAGCCACGACACGCGCACGTCCTCGGAGGTGAGCCCGAACGTGTCCCCGACGTCGTGGAAGGCGTTCCAGAGGATCTGCGTGTGCCCGAGCGTCACCGCCCGCTCGGTCCCGGTCGATCCCGAGGTGAACTGGAGGTACGCCACGTCGCCCGGATCGCCCTCGATCGGCTCGGAGATCCGCTCGGGGTGGGCGACCAGGTCCTCGCAGGCGACCGTGCGCTCCGCGACGCCCGCCGGCTCGATCATCTCCACGAGCGGCTTGGCCGTGAGGATCGCCTTCGAGCCGGTGATCTGCACGCGCATGGCCATGGTCTCGAGCCAGGCCGACGGGTCGCCGCCGCGGGGCAGCGACGCCATCGTCGGGACGAGGCCGGCACGCCACGCGCCGAACAGCGTCTGGACCAGCTCCGGGGAGGTCGTCGCGGCCAGGCAGACGCGGTCGCCGCGCTCCAGGCCGAGCTCGCGCAGGGCGGCCGCCGCGCGCTCCACGCCGTCGAGCAGCTCGTCGTAGCCGACCCGGCGCTCGTTGAGCTCGGCGTCGACGAAGACGAGGTCCGCCGACGCGCCGCGCGCGCCCTGCTCGACGGCCTCGGGCAGCAGGGTCACGGGCGGTCGCGGCTCCACCGCGGGAAAGACGTCCTCGCTCGTCCGCTGCTGGCCGCCTTCGACTGGCATTGGCACCCTCCCTTGAGCGCTTGAGCCCGATGACGCGGGGCGCGATGTTAACGGCCGGGCCCGTACCGCGAAACCCCCGGGTAGGCTCGCGGCGTGCGCGCACTGATCGCGCTCGTCGCGCTGGCGGCGGCCCTGATCCCGCTGAACTCGACGCTGGTGGCGCTCGCGCTGCCGACGATCGCCGACGACCTGGAGACCGACGTCAGCGCCGCGAGCTGGCTCGTGAGCGCCTACCTGGTCGCGATGGTGTCGTTCCAGGCGCCCGCCGGGAAGGCCGGCGACCGGATCGGGCCCGAGCGCGCGCTCCGCATCGGCCTGGTCGCCTTCGCCCTGGCCTCGATCGCCGCCGCCGCGGCCCCCAGCCTCGAGCTGCTCGTGGCCATGCGCGTGGCCCAGGCCGCCGCC
>JALZEZ010000078.1 GCA_030861775.1 Actinomycetota bacterium | reverse complement strand
GCCGAGCGCGGCGACCAGCGCCCCGATCAGCGCCTCCTCGGCCCCCGGCGCGTAGCGCAGCACCACGTCGGCGTTCGGGTCGAGCGAGCTCGGGCGGCTCGTGGCCACGACCAGCGGCACGCCGCGGCGGCGGACCGCCTTGCGCACGCGCAGGTCGAGGATCGGGGCCTCGTCCACCAGCTCGGTGCCCAGCACGAGCACGGCGCCGGCGTAGTCGAGGTCGTCCACGCGCGCGGAGAGGTCGGGCCGCGCGAGCTGGCGGGCGTGCTCGGGCTCGATGACCCCGCCGAGCCGGGAGTCGACGTGCGGCGAGCCCAGCACCTCGCGCATCAGGAACTGGAGCAGGTAGCCCTCCTCGTTGGTGGCCTCGCCGCCCACCAGCGCCGCGGTCCTCTCGCCCGCCCGATCCAAGGCCTTCACCGCATCGCCCAGCGCCCGCTCCCACGACACCGGCCGCAGCTCGCCGCCGTCGCGCACCATCGGCTGCACGATCCGGTCGGGCGAGTGGAACGACTGGAAGCCGTAGCGGCCCTTGTCGCACAGCCAGCCGTCGTCGACCTCGTGGTTGTCGCGCGCGTTCACGCGCAGGACCTTCTTGTCGTCGCGCACGGTCAGCTCGACGTTGCACTGGCTCGGGCACATCGTGCACACGGTCCCCGCCGCCTCGATGTCCCACGGCCGCGCGCGGAAGCGGTAGGTGGAGGGCAGCAGCGCGCCCACCGGGCAGAGCTGGGTGATGTTCCCGCTGAACGGCCCCACGTACGGGTGACCGTCGTGCGTGCCGACGAACGAGTGGTCGCCGCGCTCCAGGAGGACGAGCTGGTAGTCCTCGGAGATCTCCTGGGAGAAGCGGACGCAGCGGTAGCAGAGGATGCAGCGCTCGCGGTCGATGTGGACCAGCGGCGAGAGCTCGAGCGGCTTCTTGAAGTGGCGCTTGGGCTCGATGAAGCGCGAGCGCCCGGCGCCCCAGCCGAACGTGATGTCCTGGAGCGGGCACTCGCCGCCCTTGTCGCACACGGGGCAGTCGAGCGGGTGGTTGACGAGCAGGAACTCGACCACCGCGTTCTGCGCGTGCTTCACCCGCTCGGACGTCGTGATCACGACCATGCCGTCCTTGACCGGGGTGGAGCAGGCGGTCTGGAGCTTGGGGATGCCCTCGATCTCGACCAGGCACATCCGGCACGCGCCCACCGGCGCGCCGAGCTTCGGCTCGTAGCAGAAGACCGGGATCTCGACGTCCCCGTACTTCGCCCCGTCCACGAGCATCGACCCCTCGGGCGCGGACACCTCCTGCCCGTCGATCTCGAACGTGACGAACCTCGGCTCGGGGCGCGGCATTACGGAGCGGGACTCCCGACCGCGTAGTCCGCGCGGCCCCCGTGCGCCGCCAGCGGCAGCCCGCCGCTCGCGAGCCGCGCCTCCTCGATGTGCCGCTCGAACTCGGGCCGGAACTTCTCGATCATCGAGCCGATCGGCATCGCCATCGAGTCGCCCAGCACGCACAGGCAGTTGCCGATGATGTTGGTCTGGACGTCGGCCATGACGTCCAGGTCCGCCGGCGTGGCCTCGCCGTTGTCGATGCGCTCGAGCATCTTCACGGTCCAGTTGGTGCCCTCGCGGCACGGCGTGCACTTGCCGCACGACTCGTGCCGGTAGAACTCGGCCAGGCGCAGCGCGACCGACACGATCGGCACCGAGTCGTCCACCACGATGATCGCGCCGGAGCCGAGCATCGACCCGGCCTCGGCCATCGACTCGAAGTCGTACGGCAGGTCCAGGTCCTCCTCGGTGAGCACCGGCGCGGACGAGCCGCCCGGGAACCAGCACTTCACCCGCCGCCCCTCCGGCGGCCCGCCGGCCAGCCCGTAGACGATGTCCGCGGAGCGCATGCCCAGCGGGACCTCGTAGTTGCCCGGCCGGCGCACGTTGCCGGAGACCGACACCAGCTTGGTCCCGGAGGACTTCTCCGTGCCCACCGACCTGAACCACTCCGCGCCGTTCTCGATGATCGACGGCACGTTGCACAGCGTCTCGACGTTGTTGATCAGCGTCGGCCCCTGGTAGAGGCCCTGGTTGGCCGGGAACGGCGGCTTCAGCCGCGGGTTGCCGCGCTTGCCCTCGAGCGAGTCGAGCAGGGCGGTCTCCTCGCCGCAGATGTACGCGCCCGCGCCGCGGTGCACGACGCAGTCGACCGAGTGGTCGGTGCCGAGGATGCCCTCCCCGAGGAAGCCGCGCTCGTAGGCCTCGGCCACCGCCTTCTCGAGGATGTCGGCCTGGAGCTCGTACTCGCCGCGGATGTAGATGAACGTCTTGTTCGCGCCCGCCGCCATCGCCGCGATCACGATCCCCTCGATCAGCAGGTGCGGGTTCTTCTGCATCAGCAGGCGGTCCTTGAACGTGCCGGGCTCGGACTCGTCCGCGTTGCAGGCGAGGTACTTGTCCATCCCTCCCTTGGGGATGAAGCTGGCCTTCTTGCCCATCGCGAAGCCGGCCCCGCCGCGCCCCCGCAGCCCAGACTCCTCCAGCTCGTGCAGCACCTCGTCGGGCTGCATCTCGGTGAGGGCCTTGCGGATCGCGCGGTAGCCGCCGCCCGCGATGTAGCCGTCGATCGTCCGCAGCTCGGGGTCGTTGATGTTGCGGATCAGGCGAAGCTGGTCGAACTCCACTACGCCCGACCTCCCCACGGCAGCCGGTAGTCCTCGTCCTCGAGCCCGCGGCCCGGCAGGGGCTTCCGCCCCTCGCGGATGCAGGCCACGATCTCGGGCGCGTCGCTCGGGTCGAGCGGGCCGACGTAGCGGCCGTCGATCGAGGCCATCGGGGCCATGTCGCACGCGCCGAGGCACTCGAACTCGCGGATCTCGGTGTCCTCGAGGTCCGCGCCGGCGGCGGCGATCGCCTCGTACACGGCCTTCGCGTTCACCAGGTGGCAGGCCACGCTCGTGCACACGTAGACCTTGTGCCGCCCGACCGGGTCCTCGTTGAGCATGTCGTAGAAGCTGGCCACCGACGAGAGGAAGGCCGGCGTCACCCGCATCACCGCGGCCACCTGGCGCAGCGCGAGCGGCGAGCACCAGCCGTGCACGAGCTGAGCGGCGTGCAGGGCCGGGATCGAGGCCGAGCGCCGGTCGGGGTACTTGGCCATGTGCTCCTCGATGGTCCGGCGCAGCTCGTCCGGCACGTCCACCTCGGCCAGGTCGGGAATCACGGCCGGGTCCTTCTCGCGGTCGTACGAGCGGTCCCACCCGCGCGGCAGGTCCTGCGGCGGCGCGCCCATGGCGCCCTCGCGGCCGACCTGGTCCGGCACGGCCCGGTCGTCCGGGATGCTCTGGCCGCTGATCGGCTGCTCGGTCTCGAACTCCTTCTCGCTCACCGGTCGATCCCCCCGAGGATCGGGTCGAGCATCGCGATCGACGCGATCAGGTCCGCGATCAGCCCGTCCTTGGCCATGTGCGGCAGCGACTGGAGGTTCACGAACGACGGGTCGCGCATGTGCACGCGGGCGGGTTTGGCCGAGCCGTCGGAGATCACGAAGCAGCCGAGCTCCCCGCGCGGCGACTCGATCGGCTGGTAGACCTCGCCCGGCGGCGGCCGGAAGCCCTCGGTCACCAGCTTGAAGTGGTGGATCAGCGCCTCCATCGAGGTGGCCAGCTCGTGCCGCGGCGGCAGCGCCACCTTGCGGTTCGAGGTGATGTACGGGCCCTCCGGCAGCCCGTCGAGCGCCTGCTCGACGATCTTCACCGACTCGCGCATCTCGGCCATGCGCACCCGGTAGCGGTCGTAGTTGTCGCCGACGGTCCCGACCGGGATCTGGAAGTCGAAGTGGTCGTAGGACGAGTACGGCATCGCCTTGCGCAGGTCCCACGGGTCGCCGCAGGCGCGCAGCAGCGGGCCGGTCACGCCCAGCCCGCGCATGGTCTCGAGCGGGACCACGCCGGTGTGCTTGAGGCGCTGGAGCAGGATCTCGTTGCGGTCGAGGATCGCCTCGTACTGGTCGATCCGCGACGGCATCTCGGCGCAGAACTCGCGCACCTTCCTGACCCAGCCGGGCGGGACGTCGTCGATCACGCCGCCCACCTGGAAGTAGCGCGGGTGGAGGCGCTGCCCGCTCGACATCTCGAACAGGTCGAGGATCTTCTCGCGGTCGCGCAGCGAGTACCAGAGCATCGAGATCGCGCCCACGTCGAGGGCGGAGGTTCCGAGCCAGAACAGGTGGCTCGCGATCCGGTTCAGCTCCAGGTGGGCCACGCGCAGGTACTGGGCGCGCGGCGGGACCTCCTCCTCCAGGAGGCGCTCGACGGCCATGCAGAACGCCAGCGCGTTGAAGTAGTACGAGAGGTAGTCCATCCGCTCGACGAACGGGATGACCTTCCAGTACGACTGGTCCTCGCAGCTCTTCTCGATGCCGGTGTGGACGTAGCCGATGATCGGCGTGCACTCGCGCACGACCTCGCCCTCGAGCGTGAGCAGCAGCCGCAGCACCCCGTGCGTGGCCGGGTGGTGCGGGCCCATGTTGATCGTGAACAGCTCGGTCTCGGGCTCGAGCTCGGTGCCGAAGACCGGCGCGCCCGGCTCGTCCATGCGCTCCAGGGAGACCGACTGCTCGCGCTGGCGGTAGGGGACCGACAGCGGTCCGTCGTCGACCGCCGCGGGTGTCTTCGAGGGGTCCTGCGTGGGGACTGACGAGCGCTCGTCAGTCATACCAGCGCGGCATCTCGTGCTCGTTGAAGGTGAACATGACGGGCTCGCCGCCCATCGGGAAGTCGCGCCGCTGGGGGTGGCCCTCGTAGTCCTCGGGCATGAGGATCCGGCGCAGGTCGGGGTGGCCGTCGAAGCGCACGCCGAACATGTCGAAGATCTCGCGCTCCTGGAAGTCGGCGGTGGGGTAGAGGTCCACCACGCTGGGCACGACCGGCTCGTCCACGCCCAGGCGGACCTTCACCCCGAGGCGGTCGAGGCGCTCGCGCGAGAGGAGCTGGTAGTGCACGCCGAGGCGCGGCTCGGACGGCAGGTAGTCGCAGCCGTGCACGCTCATCAGGTGCGGCCAGGCCTCGCTCTCGTCGTCGCGCAGGAGCTCGAGCACGTCGTGGACCGAGGGC
This sequence comes from Actinomycetota bacterium, assembly GCA_030861775.1. Taxonomy (GTDB): domain Bacteria; phylum Actinomycetota; class Thermoleophilia; order Solirubrobacterales; family Thermoleophilaceae; genus AC-37. The sequence goes on along the minus strand of JALZEZ010000078.1, from coordinate 5,406 downwards.
GGCGCGACCTCGAGCGTGGCCTCGTCGCGGAACATGTACGTGCCCACGACGGCGTCCTCGCCCAACCTCTCCCGAACGCCGGCGGCGATCAGCTCGAGGCCAGTCGCGTCAGGCAACGGTTACCTCCGCGGGGCTTCCAGCCCCGCGTCTGATCTCGCACTTCGGCATCCGGCCTCGCGTGACCGGAGATCGCGCTTCACGCGATCTCCTCCGTCCCGTGCGCCCGGTACCGCTCCCGCCAGCCCAGGTCCGGCTGGCCCTTGATCTTGTTCTGGAGCTTGATGATCCCGTACATCAGCGCCTCCGGCCGCGGCGGGCAGCCCGGGACGTAGACGTCGACGGGCACGAACTTGTCCGCCCCCTGCACGACCGCGTAGTTGTTGAACATCCCGGCCGTCGAGGAGCAGGCGCCCATCGCGATCACCCACTTCGGCTCGAGCATCTGGTCGTAGATGCGGCGGATGACCGGGGCCATCTTCACCGACACGCGGCCGGACAGGATGATCATGTCCGCCTGCCGCGGCGAGGCCCGGAACACCTCGGCGCCGAAGCGCGCCGCGTCCATCCGCGGCGAGCCGACCACCGAGATCATCTCGATCGCGCAGCAGGCGAGCCCGAAGGTGAGCGGCCACGGCGCGTTGGCCCGCGCCCAGTTCTGCGCCTTCTCCAGCGTGGTGAGCCCGACGCGTTCCTCGATGTAGGCGTCCAGGTCCGCGTCGGTCGTCTCGCCGCGCAGCATCTGGCGCGCCCGGAGCTGGCGCACGCGGAGGTCGTCCGCCGCGCCGACCTTCTGCCGGCTCACTTCCATTCGAGCGCCCCTCTCCGCCACACGAACACCAGCGCGGCGAACAGCAGGGTGACGAACACGATCACCTCGATCAGGGCGAACGTGCCGAACTCCCTCAGCCCGACGGCCACCGGGTAGAGGAACACGACCTCGATGTCGAACAGGATGAAGAGCATCGCGATCAGGTAGAAGCTGATCCCGAAGCGGAAGCTCGAGGTCACCTCCGAGGGCAGGCCGCACTCGTACGGCTGGGACTTGACCTTGCTCGGCCGGCGCGGGCCGAGGACGCCGTTCAGGTACGTGAAGAGGCCGCCGACACCGGCGCCGAGAGCGACGAAAACGAGGGCTGGCAGGTAGCTCTTCAGCATCGCCGAGGCCGGGTTATATACCCGCTTGTGACAACTTGCCACATAGTGCGAAAGGGCGCTTGGTGACCGGGGTTCACGCCGCCGTGGGGCTGGCGGTGGTCGGCCTCAACGCGCTCGCCGCTGGCTGGGGCGGGATCGCCTGGGTCCGCCGCGATCCCTCCGTCTGGTTCTGGTACGTCCTGCGCGCCGCGCAGCTCGCCGTCGTCGTGCAGGCGGCGATCGGCGGCGTGCTGATCGCGCAGGGCCACGACGCGCCCGACGGCCTCCACCTCTTCTACGGCATCGGACCCCTGGTGGTGGCGCTCGTGAGCGAGGGGATGCGCGTGGGAGCGGCGCAGGCGGAGGTGGCGGAGGTCGAGGACGTGGAGGCGCTGGAGCGCCGCGAGCAGGTCCTGCTCGCCCGCCGCGTGGTGATGCGCGAGATGGGCGTGATGACGATCGGGACGCTGATGATCCTCACGCTGTCGCTGCGGGCGGCGGGAATCTTCTAGGCATCCGGCGTAGGATCGCCCCATGAGCCTCACCAGCCAGTTCCTCCGCCTGCACGAGCGGATCTACAAGAGCACCGACGGGCGCGTCGGGCACAACATGATCGGCGTCCCCACCCTGCTGCTGCGGACGACCGGCCGGCGTTCCGGCCAGACGCGGACCAACGCGCTCGTCTACGCGCGTGACGGCGAGGACTACCTCGTCGTCGCCTCGAAGGCCGGGGCGGACCAGGCGCCGGCCTGGCTGCACAACCTCCGCGCCAACCCGGAGGTCGAGATCCAGGTCGGGCGCGAGCGGCGGAGGGGCACGGCCAGGGCGGTCGAGCCCGGCGATCCGGACTACGAGCGCCTGTGGGCGATCGTCAACGAGAACAACCGCGATCGCTACGCCGCCTACCAGAAGCAGACGGACCGGCCGATTCCGGTCGTGGTCGTCACCCCGGCCTGACCGGCTCGCCGTGCGGCTGCTCGAGGGGCTGCGCGTCGTCGAGCTCTCGCGGCTCATCGCCGCCCCCTTCTGCGGGCTGACGCTCGCCGACCTCGGTGCCGACGTGGTGAAGGTGGAGCCGCCCGGAGGCGACGACACGCGCACGTTCCCGCCGGTCGGCCCCGGGGGCGAGAGCGCGTACTTCCGTGCCCTGAACCGCGGGAAGCGCAGCGTGGGGCTCGACCTGGGCGACGCCGCCGACAGGGAGACGGCGCGCCGGCTGGTCGAGCGCGCGGACGTGGTGGTCGAGAACCTCGGGACGGCCGCGGCGCAGCTCGGGTTCGGCTACGAGGAGGCCGCGGCGGCGAACGAGCGGCTGGTCTGGTGCTCGGTCACGGGGCTCGGGGCCGGCCGCGGAGGGCGCGCCCTGGATCCCAGCCTCCAGGCGTCGATCGGCCTGATGGCGCTCACCGGTGAGCCGGGCGGGCCGCCGCTGCGGGTGCCGGTGCCGGTGATCGACCTCATGACCGGGATGTACGCGGCGCAGTCCGTGCTCACGGCGCTGTGGCGCGCCGAGCGCAGCGGCAGCGGGGCGTTCCTCGACTGCGCCCTGGTGGACAGCGCCGCGACCCTCACGAGCCTGACCGCGCTCATGGCGCTCTCGGGATCGGAGCCGCCGCGGAGGCTCGGCTCCGAGAGCCACCTGGTGGTGCCCAGCGCCGTGTTCGCGGCCTCCGACGGGGAGCACGTGCAGGTGGTCGCCCTCAACGAGCGCCACTGGGAGGCCCTGTGCGCCGCCCTCGAGCGGCCGGACTGGCTCGCCGACCCGCGCTGCGCCGGCAACGACGCGCGCATGGCCAACCGCGCGCTCGTCAACGAGCGCATCGCCCAGGTGGTGGCCACCCGGCCCGCCGCGGAATGGGTGGAGCGAATCGCGCGCGCCGGGGGCCTGTGCGAGCGCGTGCGCGAGATCGAGGAGGCCTGGGCGGATCCGCTGCTCGCGGAGCGCGGCCTGGTCGTACGCGGGCCCGACGGCGCCGAGCTCCCCCTCGTCACGCTGGTCCGGACCGCCGGCGCCCAGGCGCCGGCGCCGGCGCTGGGGGAGCACACCGGGGAGGTCCTGCGGGAGCTCGGCGCCGGCTAGGCGCCCAACCGGAAGAAGTTGAGGTCCGCGACGTCGAGCACGTGCTCGCCGAGTCGGACGTCGCGGTCGTCCACCGAGACCGTGACTCGCTCGAGGCGCTGCCAGTCGGCCTGCGGGTGGGAGTCGAGCCGCAGCGATCGCTCGACCCAGTCACCGCCGGGCAGCGGAACCTCGGCGACCGCCCAGCCGCCCTTGGTCTCGAGCTTGATCCTCGCCTGACCGGCGCTCTCGGACGGGCACCTGAGCTTGTATCCGAAGTGGGTCTGGTTCGCCACGTCGACGGCACCGGCGGTCGGCTCGAAGAACGCGCCGGCGAACCCGCCCTCCCGGTCCACGCGCAGCGTCAGCCGGTAGAACGGGAACCCCTCCTCGAGGAGGCTTGTCGTGGCCGCGGCTCCGGCGCCCGCGAAGTCGGCCACGCGCGCCGGCCAGCCGGCGCGGAAGATGTTCGGCTGCATCGCGTCGACCAGCGCGCGGCACGCCGACTCCTCCCAGCGGCCGGGCGGCTCCAGCTCGAGGTAGAGCTTGCCGCGGACCATCCGGGGGAGGGAGCACGGCTCGACGACGACGATCAGCAGCAGGGCCTCCCCGTGGAGCTCGGCCTGCAACGCCGTGTCCAGCTCCGCTTGCACCCAGGGGCTGCTCATCGAGTGGGGGGAGGCCAGCACGACCACGTAGTTGCTGCCCGCGAGCGCGTGGCCGAGCTCCTCGGTGATGCGCCGGCCGATGCCCATCCGCCAGACGTCGATCCAGACCCGCACGCCGTTCCTGTCGAGACAGTCCCTCAGCGCGAAGGCGACGTCCCGATCGCGGTGGCTGTAGCTGATGAACGCCTGCTGCACGCGGCCGCCCTCAGTATCGCGCGGCGCCGAGGGGCAGGAGGGCGAGTGCGTGCTCGGGGCTGCCGGGGAGCTGGGCGAGGCCGACCACGAGGGTCACGGCGGCGCCGCCGTTCGCGACCGCCGCCCCGCGGCCGGTCAGGGCGGCTCCGAGCGCCGCGAGGCTCATCGCCGCGAGCAACGCGCAGGCCGCGAGCGCGGACAGTGCGGTGAGCCCGAGCGCCACCGCGGCATCGGCCCTGCCGGTCACGCCCGGCATCCCCGCGCCCGTCGGGACGAACGATCGCGGTCGGCGAAGGCTGCCCAGCAGCACCCGAGTGCCCCCGAGGAGCAGGCTGTCGAACACCCGGACCGAGCAGGCCGCCGCCCGCACCCGCTCCCGGAGCCCGGTGTCGCCCAGCACCAGGACCGGCATCACCGGAGCGAGCGCGGCCAGCAGGCCGACGGCCGCGAGCGCGATCGGCCACTCGTGGGCGTGGGACTGGGTCGCGAGGAGGAGCACGCCCAGGGCGAGCAGATACGCCTCCGCCAGCCCGCAGACGGGGATGTGAAGCTGCTTGGCCACGAGGTCGAGCGCCTCGAGCGGCGCGACCCGCCGCCGGCCGCGCCAGATCTGGCCGGCGGCGATCGGGGCGTAGCGGGCGTCCTGCCGCATCCAGCGATGGAAGCGGCGCCGGTAGTGCCGCAGCGAGGGCGGGACCTCCTCCTGCGCGAAGACCTCCTCCGAGACGCGTCCGCGGTGCACGCGCTCGGGAGCGAACGCCAGGCGGTACGTGAGGTCGATGTCCTCGCTGGTGGTGAGCTCGCTGAAGCCGCCGACCGCCTGGACGAGCTCCGCCGGGATCACGACCCCGTGGCCGAGGAAGAACGGGAGGCCCTCGCGGTTGCGCGGGTGCTCGTAGACGCGCCAGCAGGTGGCCACCGACGGCGCCAGCGTCCGCTGGAAGTCCGAGCCTCCGTCGCGGACGCCGCCGTGGCTGGCCTGGACGAAGGCCGGCTTCCACCGCTCGAGCTCGTCGACCAGCGCACGCAGCTGCGCCGGCTCGAAGCGCTCGTCGGAGTCCGCGATCAGCAACAGCGACTCGCCGATGGCGCCGCAGCGAAGGGCGTGGTTGAGGTTCCCCGCCTTGAAGCCGGTCGGCGCGCCGCGCCTGATCACCTCCACCCGCGGCCCGGCGCCGCCGGCGAACCGGTCGACCCGATCCCGCCCCACTGCGGTCGTGCTGTCGTCGCAGAGGTAGAGGCGCCAGCGGGGGTAGTCGGTCCTCAGCATCGCCGCCGCGGCGGCCTCCGAGAAGTCGTCACGGACCGTCATGAGGATCGCCACCGGGGGGAGCCGGCCGGGTGGAACCC
>JALZEZ010000618.1 GCA_030861775.1 Actinomycetota bacterium | reverse complement strand
GCGGCGGCGAGGGCGGCCGCGGCTCCCCAGATGCCGACGCCCGCGGCGCGGCGCTCGGGCGGGAAGAGCGGCAGCAGCAGGGCGACCGACGAGGGGATGACCACGGCCGCGCCGATCCCCTGGAGCACGCGCGCGACGACGAGGAGCTGCCAGCTGGGGGCGAGCGCGCAGGCCACGCTCGCGAGCACGAAGAACGCGACCCCCCCGAGGAAGACCCGGCGGCGCCCGAGCCGGTCCGCCACCCCGCCCGCGGGCACCAGCAGGGCGGCGAGGACGATGAAGTAGCCGTCGAGGATCCAGCTCAGCTCGGCCGGCGACGCGTCGGCGAACCCCGCGCGGATGTCGGGGAAGCTCGTGTTGACGATCGTCGTGTCGAGGAACGCCAGGAACGCCCCGCCGCAGATGGCGAAGAGCGCTGCGCCGCGACCGGACATGGACGGGTTGGTACCGGCGCCGCCCCTACGGATGGGTGACGTCTGTCACGACCGCGGCTACGCCGCGAGCTTCTGCCGCTGCCGCTCGGGCGCGATCCGAACCACGTTCCAGGCCAGCCCGAGCCGCTCCAGCGCGCGGATCACGAGCGCCGAGGGGTCGACCTCCCAGCGCCGCAGGCCGTGCTCGGCCGAGCGCGGGAACGCGTGGTGGTTGTGGTGCCAGGCCTCGCCCAGCGACGGCAGCGCGAGCCAGGCCACGTTGGTCGAGCGGTCGTCGACGTCGAACCGGCGGCGGCCGAAGAAGTGGCAGACCGAGTTGATCGACCAGGTGATGTGGTGGAGCAGGAACGCGCGCACGAGCCCGCCCCAGACGAGGCCGCGCGCGAAGCCCTCGGGGCTCCAGCCGTGCAGCGCGCACCCCAGCGCCGCCGGGAGCAGGAGGCTCAGCGCGGTGAGGTGCAGGAAGTGGCGGTTGATCCAGCGCATGCCCGGGTCCTCGTAGAGCTCGCGCGCGTACTTCTTCCAGTCGGCCTGGCCCTGGTGCTCGAGCAGCCAGCCCATGTGCGCGTGCCAGAGGCCGCGCAGGCCGGACCCGTGGCCCACGTGCGGGGAGTGCGGGTCGCCCTCCTCGTCGGTGTGGGCGTGGTGCTTGCGGTGGTCGGCGACCCAGTCCAGCACCGAGCCCTGGAGCGACATCGAGCCGAGCACCGCGAACAGGTAGCGGACCCAGCGGTGGGTCTGGAAGGCGCCGTGCGTGAGCAGCCGGTGGTAGCCGATCGTCACCCCGAAGCCGACCAGGACGTAGCCGCCGGCGAGGATCGCGAGGTCGACCGCGTCCACCGCGCGGTTCCAGAGCAGGACGATCGCGGCGATCACGCCGAGGAACGGGACGAATACGCCGGCGAGGTTGCCGATCTGCTGGGCTCGTGTCATCTGCATGGGGCGAGTGTCGCCCGCCGCGGCGGGCGTCCCTTGTGGGATGGGGAGTCGCGGGGCCTCCGTTTTTCACGGTTTTCGACAATCCGCGCCGTTCCGGTGGTTCCGCGGGCGAAGGTGGTTGTAGATTCCTCGCAATGTCGCTTGCAGAGCTGCCGGCGGACCTGAGGCGGGTGCTGCGCCCGGTCGTGCCGCGGCTGTCGGAGGAGATCGTCGAGGCGATCGGGCGTGAGGTGGAGGAGTACCGGCGCCCGCTCGAGGGCCCCTTCGGGGCCACCGTGCGCGAGGGCAGCCAGGTCGCGCTCGAGCGCTTCGTGGACCTGATCGGCGAGCCCGCGCCGGAGCCGCCGAGCGGTATCTACCGGGGCCTCGGGAAGGCGGAGTTCCGGCTCGGCCGCACGCTCGACTCGCTGCTGGCGGCCTACCGGCTCGGCGCGCGGATCGCGTGGCGCCGCGTCTCGGAGGCCTGCGAGGCCGCGGGCGTCGAGCCCCGGGTCGTGTACCGCCTGGGCGAGGCGATCTTCTCGTACATCGACGAGCTCTCGGCCGAGTCGGTGGAGGGCTACGCCGAGGCGCAGACCGCGGCGGCCGGCGAGCTACAGCAGCGCCGCCGGCAGCTCGTGACGCTGCTGACCGCGGAGCCGCCGGCCGAGGAGCGCGCGGTGAGGGCCGCGGCGCAGGACGCCGGCTGGCGCGTGCCGGAG
>JALZEZ010000617.1 GCA_030861775.1 Actinomycetota bacterium | reverse complement strand
GTGCAGCGCGGGTCGTTCGCGTGCTCGGCCTCGTCGCAGGGGCCGCTGATCTCGCCGGGCTCGTCGTCCTCGCGGCGCTCGCGGCGGTCGTCGCCGCGCGCCTCGCCGTCCTCGGCCCGCGCGCCGGCCGCGCCGGTGCAGCGCGGGTCGTTCGCGTGCTCGGCCTCGTCGCAGGGGCCGCTGATCTCGCCGGGCTGCTCGGTCGTGCTGGTCGCGGCGCTCGGGTCGATGGTCACGGGGTCGTCGCCTCCGCTGGTGCCCGCGATGGCGGTGCCGACCACCAGGGTGGCCGCCGCCAGGATCGCTATCAGGTACTTGCTCATCGCCTCGCCTTCCTTTGGGTGCGTGCGACAACTGTCCCCGGCCGGGGTCAGGCGCCGGGCAGCCCAGCCCGAGCGGAAGGGAAGGCTTCGGTTAGGAGTTGGTAAGCGAGCTGAGCGCTCAGCCCACGATCGGGGCCGTGCGCTCCTCGGACAGGGAGCTGAGCGACTCCTGCATCTCGCCGGTCAGCTCGTCGTAGACGGCGTCGGGGTCCGGGTCCGGCCCGAAGCGCTCGCGCAGGTCGACCGGCTCGCGCACCTCGACCTTGATCTTGGCCGGCAGCGGGAGGCGCGGGGGCAGGTCGAGCACGCTGATGCCGAACGGCGGCGCGATCTGGATCGGCAGCACCTTGATGCGCAGCTTCTCGATGCCGGTGACCTTGGCCAGGCGCCGGCCGCGGGTGACGAACAGGGCGGTCTCCTGGCCGCCGATGGCGACGACGGGGACGATCGGGACGCCCTCGTCGAGCGCGAGCTTGATGAAGCCCTTGCGGCCGCCGAACTCGATCTGGTCCGAGTGCCAGGTGGGGCGGAACGACTCCCAGTCGCCGCCGGGGTAGACGAGCACGGGCGCGCCCGCCCGGAACGCCTTGCGGGCGTTGTCGTGTGACGCGGCCAGCACGCCGTAGCGGCGGAGCATCCCGAACGCGGGCATGCGGGCGGCGACGTCGTGGGCGAGCTGGTGGAAGCGGCGGTCCGGGCCGAAGTGGTCGTAGAACTCGAAGGCGAAGGCGAACGTGTCCGCGATGAGGGTGCCGCCGGAGTGGTTGCCGACGAGGAGGGAAGGGCCGTCGGGGATGTTCTCCAGCCCCTCGACCTCGGACCGGAAGTAGGCCCTGACCAGTGCGCGGTTGACCGGCAGGGTGCGGCGGATGTGCTCGGGATCCCACTCGTCGAGGCTGTCGCCCGGCAGGCCGTCGGTCAGGGCGCGGACAGTCGCGTAGGCGTCGTCGACGGCGCCGGCGCCGAGCTCCAGGGCGGCGTTCAGGGGAGTCGGGGCGCGGCGCGCCAAGGCTCGCAGCGGGTTCGGGGCCATGCAGGTCTGGTGCCCGGTCCGGAGGGAGGCAAACGGCACCCCTATTGGCGCGCGGGCGTCCCGCCGATCTATTTACGAGCCGCTTCTTAAAGAGGACGATGATCCGAGCCCTGACACGCGACCGCAGGACCAGGCTGGTGCTGGCGCTTGCCCTTGCGCTGATCGTGTCCGCGGGCTCGCTGGCCGCCTACGCGGCCACCCGCAAGCCGGACTTCAGCCTGTCCTCGACCACCAAGTCGCCGTCGGTGGCGCCGGGTCAGGAGGCCAAGTTCACCGTGAAGGTCAAGCGGATCCGCCGCTTCAACGGGGCGATCACCTTCACCGTGAGCAAGCTGCCGCGCGGGGCGACGGCCCGCTGGACCCTGCCCAACGGGCGCAAGCTGCCGAAGGCCAAGCGCGGTGGCGGGAGCGTGCTGGCGAAGGGCAAGAGCAGCGCCGTGCTCGTCGTGCGGACCGCGAAGACCACGCCGGCCGGGAAGTCCGCGCCGGTGATCAAGGCCGTGAGCGGCAGGCTGCGCAGGACGCGCAAGCTCAAGCTCGAGGTCCGCGCGCCGGCGCAGCACACCCTGGGCGTGTTCGCTACCCCGGGCTCCCGCGACGTGCTCCAGGGCGACCGGACGGCCGTCGCGCTCACGATCGCGCGCGGCGGCGGGCTCGCGGGGCCGGTGGGGCTGTCCGTGAGCGGGCTGCCGGGCGGCGTGACGGCCTCGTTCGAGCC
>JALZEZ010000319.1 GCA_030861775.1 Actinomycetota bacterium | reverse complement strand
CGCCCGCGCACGGGCCGCGCATCCGCGCGATCGCCGAGCTGCTGCTCGAGCGCTACGGCATCGTGACCCGCGAGACCGTGCTGGCCGAGGGCATCCCGGGCGGGTTCTCGGCGCTGTACGGCGAGCTGACCAACCTGGAGACGCTCGGCACGGCGCGCCGCGGCTACTTCGTGGAGGGCCTGGGCGGGGCGCAGTTCGCGCTGCCCGCCGCGATCGAGCGCCTGCGCGGCCTCCGCGCCGACGAGCCGGCCGGCGCGCTCGTCCTCGCCGCCACCGATCCGGCCAACCCCTACGGCGCCTCGCTCCCCTGGCCCCAGCGCGACGACGACTCGGGCCGCCGCCCGGCGCGCACGGCGGGCGCCTACGTGGTGACGATCGACGCCGAGCCGGTCCTCTACCTCGAGCGCGGAGGCAAGGGGCTGGTCAGCCTGCGCGACGCGGTCGCCGCCGACGGCGAGCCGCACGAGTGGGTCCGCGAGGCGCTGGAGGCGCTGGCCGACCAGGTCGCCCGCGGCCGGATCAAGCGCCTGGCGCTGGAGCGCTTCGACGGCGAGTCCGTGATCGGCTCCCCGATCGGCGTGCTCCTGATCGAGCTGGGCTTCCGCCAGTCGCCGCGCAAGCTCACCCTCTCCGCCTGAGCGGCCATGCCCGAGGGCGACACGATCCACGCGGCCGCCGACCGCGTGCGCGCGGCGCTGGTCGGGGCCGAGATCGAGTCGATCGAGACCCCCCAGCCGCGCCACGCCCTCGACCGCTGGCCCGAGCGACTCGCGGGCCGCGCCGTGCGGGCGGTGGACGCGAAGGGCAAGCACCTGTTCGTCCGCTTCGAGGGCGGGCTCACGCTCCACTCGCACCTGCGCATGGGCGGGTGGTGGGGCGTGTTCCGGCGCGGGGAGCGCTGGCGCCGCTCGCCACGGCGCGCCTGGCTGATCGTGCGCACGCCGGAGCACGAGGTGGTCCAGTTCGACGGCCCGGTGCTGGAGCTGATGACCGAGGGCCGCACCCGCTTCGACCGCCGGCTGGCCGCGCTCGGCCCGGACGTCCTGGCCGAGGAGCTCGACACCGAGGGGTTCCTCCGGCGGCTGCGCTCGGACGACCCGACCCGCGGCATCGGCGACGCCCTGCTCGACCAGCGCAACGTGGCGGGCATCGGGAACATGTGGAAGTCGGAGGCCTGCTGGGCGGTGAGGATCGACCCCTGGCGGCGGGTGGCGGACGTGACCGACGCCGAGGCGGTGGCGATCGTCGAGGCCGCGCGGCCGCTGATGCAGGCCTCGGTCGCCCGCGGCGGCCGCGGAGCCAAGCGCGACCTACGGGTGTTCGATAAGGCCGGCCGCCCGTGCCCCCGCTGCGGCACCCTCGTCCGCGCCCGCGGCCAGGGTGACGACAACCGGACCACCTACTGGTGTCCGGGCTGTCAGATCTGACGCCCGTCCTTGAAGCGGATCCGGCACAGCGCCTCGCGCTCGGTGAACCACACCTCGCGCCAGCGCGGCTCGGCGTAGATGCCGTGCGGGTTGAAGTAGCCGAAGGGCACCGGGACCTTGAAGCCGGTCAGCTCGCCGGTGCGCAGGTCGTAGCGCCCGATGTTGTTGCTGCGCCCCTCCGTCCACCACAGGTAGCGCTCGCCGAGGTCGGTGTGGTCGAAGCCCGCGGCCATCTCGACGGGATTGATGAACCCCTGCGGCCCCTCGTGAGGACGGTCGGCGTCGAGCCATACGACGTGGTCGGCGCCTCGCAGCAGCACGTAGACCCGGTTGGACTCCCGGTGGTAGTGCAGGTCGTGCACGCGGAGCTGCGCGAAGCCGGGCTCCTCGGCGATGGTGACGCGGTGCAGGATCCGGTGCGTCCGCGCGTCGATCACCGTGACCTGGTTGCCGCCGCCCACCCAGATCCGCAGCGGGCCCTGGCGCCCCTTCGGGCCGCGCTTGCGCCGCCGCCGGCGCCGATACGCGGAGAGCGACTCGCGCCGGTCCTCGACAGCGATGCCGTCGGACTCGATGTGCTCCGGGATCACGTGCACACGGCCGGTGCTCTTGTCGAGCCAACCGGTGCGGTCCTGCCGGTCGTCGGTGTACCAGACGGCGTGATCGACGACCACCAGCCCGTGCGGCTTGCGCTCGCTCCGTACGTCGCCCGGCACCGTGTACTCCACGAAGTTCACCGGCCGCAGCGACTCCTCGGCCAGCACGAGCGAGCCGATCTTCGACGCCTCGCCCATGGCGAACCAGACGCGGTTCGCGGCCTCGTCGACCTTGATCGAGTGCGCGCCGCTGCCGTCGGTGGGGATGTAGAGGAGGTCCACGAACTCCTCGCGGTTGCGGTCGAAGACCGCGATCCGGTCGGTAAGCCGCTGGGTCACGTAGATCAGGCCGGTCCGCGTGTCGCCCCAGCAGCCGAAGTCGTTCGCCTCGAGGTTGGACTGGTACCGGGTGACGACCACGTCGCCACGCTCGTGCTCGGTCCGGACCGTGGGCTCGGGACGGCCCGGCAGCTCGGACGGCTGCGGGATGTCGCCCTCGTCGGTGCCGCCCCCGCCGCCGGGCAGCTCGTGGTGCCCGGGCGGCCGGTTCGGGTCCGGCGGCGGCCAGTGGCCAGCAACGGCCGTTCCCGGGATGGCGGCGCCCGCGAGGCCCAGTGCCGAGCCCTTCAGGAACGACCGTCGATCCAGATCCTGCCCCATGCTCCCCCAGGGGGGTGCTACCGCAGCCGGACGCGCGGGAAACCTAGGGGACCGGGTTCTCGTACGGCGGCGGCGGCGGGGGCTGCTCCTGCGGCGGCCCCGACATCTTGCACTTGCGCGCGGAGTAGCCCTCGGGATCGGCGTCGCGCGTGCCGGGGTGGCCGGCGCTCGTGTAGCGGTGGGTGCGCTTCACGACCTTCTTCTTGCCGCGCCGCCACTCGAACCGCACGAACCCGCGCAGGGTGTACGAGGTGCCGGCCGGCGGCGGGTCGAAGCTGAACGTGTAGCCGCGCTCGATCCAGGAGAACTTCGCGGACCCGGCGAGGAGCCACGGCGAGCGCCCCCCGTCCTTCACGAAGCGCCACTGGTCGCCGTCGGCGTACTGCACGTAGAAGCGCATGTACATCCGCAGGTCCTTGCCGTTGCCGGGCATGCGCGCGGCGATCCCGACGTCGTCGGGGTACTTGGGCGAGTCGCACACGTTCACGGTCGCCCACAGGTTCTTCGTGGCGGCACCCGCCGACGGGGCGCCGGCCGCGAGCGCGGCGAGGGCAACGGTGAGCGTGGCGAGAGGGCGGCGGAGGGGCATCACTACTTGTCTCGGCTGCTGCCGACGGTAGTGAAGCCCCTAAGGCGCGCCTAAGTTGCGCTACAGGCTCAGCGTGGTGTTGACGGTGTGCCACACCACGTACATCGCCCCCAGAAGAGAGAGCCACGCGAGTGCGCGCAGTCCGAGCGTCCGTGCCATTCGTTCCTCCTTCCGCCCCGCGGCTTCCCTGCGCGGGTCTGCCCACAGGGTACGCCCGGCGCCCCCTTCGGTCAACGGGCACGCGATAATCCGGTGCATGGCGACCGGGGAGGACACCGCCAGGCTGTTGGGGGGCGTCTCGCTGTTCCGAGGGCTGTCCGAGCGCGAGCTGGCCGAGCTCGCCCAGGTGGCGGTGCCGAGGCGCTGGCTCGCGGGCGAGGCGGTCTTCCGCGAGGGCGACTCCGGCGACACCTGCTACGTGGTCCGCTCGGGCGGGGTGCGGGTCACCCGGCGCCACTCCGACGGCCGCCAGATCACCCTCGCCGAGCTGCGCGAGGGCGACATCTTCGGCGAGCTGGCGATGTTCGGCGACGGCGAGACTCGCTCCGCCACCGTCGAGGCGATCGAGGACACAGAGGGGGTGGCGCTGCTGGCCGGTGACATCCGGCGGACGATGCTCACCCACCCCGAGATGGCGGTGGCGATGCTCGCCGGCCTGGCCGAGCGGATCCGCGCGGTCAACGAGCGCCTCTCGCGCCAGACCTTCCAGACCGTCGACGGCCGGGTGGCCAGCGCGCTGCTCGGGCAGGTCGAGGCGCTCGCCGGCGGCGACGGCGCCCGCGAGGTCCTGATCCGCGCCACGCAGGCCCAGATCGCCCAGCTCTCGGGCTCCTCGCGGGAGAGCGCGAGCCGCTTCCTGGCCAAGCTCGAGCGCGCGGGCGTCATCACCACGGGACGCGGGAAGATCCTCGTCCATGACCCGTCCGCCCTCCGGAACTACATCTACTGAGCCCGAGCGCCTGCGGATGGTCGACCGCCAGCTCCGGCGGCGGGGGATAGAGGACGAGCGAGTGCTGGCGGCGATGGCCGAGATCCCGCGCGAGCTGTTCCTCCCGGACGACGCCCGCCGGAGCGCGTACCGCGACGGCGCGGTGGCGATCGGCGAGGGCCAGACGATGTCGCAGCCGTGGATCGTGGCCTGCATGACCGCCCTGCTCGAGCTGCGCGGCGACGAGCTGGTGCTCGAGGTCGGGACCGGCTCCGGCTACGGCGCGGCCATTCTGTCGCGCTGCTGCCGCGAGGTGATCACGATCGAGCGCCACGCCGTGCTCGCCGACCGCGCCCGGGCCGCGCTGGCGGACACCGGCTGCGCCAACGTGGAGGTGCGGGTGGGGGACGGGTCGGCGGGCGCGCC
>JALZEZ010000077.1 GCA_030861775.1 Actinomycetota bacterium | reverse complement strand
CGACGAGGACGATCAGGACGATCAGCGCGGCGCCGCCCGCGAACAGCGGCGCCATCCGGTGCGTGAGGCGCCGACGGCGCTCCTGTGAGAGGTCCTGGAGAGCCACCGTCAGCGAGTAGTGTGGCGGCCCGCCCGGCGGCCGGCGCCGCCCGAAGGCGCGTGAGCCATGACCGCAATCGACTGGATCATCGTCGCCTTTACGTTGCTGATGGCCGTTTGGGGTTACGCCCAGGGGCTCGTCGTGGGGGCGCTGTCGCTGCTCGGGTTCCTCGGCGGGGGCCTGATCGGGTCGCGGCTCGGGCCGCTGCTGCTCGACGAGGGGTCGCGCTCTCCATATGCGCCGGTCTTCGCCCTCGTGGGCGCGTTCCTCCTCGGCGGCATCCTCGCCTCGGTCCTCGAGTCGGTCGGGTTCCAGCTCCGGCGGCGGCTGCGCGGCGGCCTCGGGCTCGCGGACGGCGTGGCCGGAGCGCTGCTCCTGGCCTGCGCCGGGCTGGGGCTGGCCTGGATGATCGGGGCGATCGCGCTCCAGACCCCCGGCGCGCGCGAGTACCGGCGCGACATCCAGCGCTCGGCGATCCTCAGCCGGCTGAACGAGGTCTTCCCGCCGCGCTCGCTGCTGAACGCGCTGGCCCGCTTCGACCCGTTCCCCAGCATCGAGGGCCCCGCCCCCGAGGTGCCGCCGCCCACGTCGCGGATCGCCCGCGACCCGGACGTGCGCCAGGCGGCGCAGAGCACGGTGAGGATCCTGGGAACGGCGTGCGGGCTGGGCGTGGAGGGCTCCGGCTGGATCGCCGCCGACGGGGTGGTGGTGACGAACGCGCACGTGGTGGCCGGGCAGGACGACACCACCGTGCAGCTCGCCGGCGACGGCCCGCGGCACGACGCCGACGCGATCTGGTTCGACTCGAGGAACGACCTGGCGATCCTCCGCGCCAGCGGCCTGTCCGGGGCGCGGCCGCTGGCGATGAACGAGGGCGCGCGGGTGGGCACCTCGGGCGCGGTGGTCGGCTACCCGGGGAACGGACCGCTCGACGTGCGCCCGGCGCGGCTCGGTGAGACCAGCACCGTGATCAGCCAGGACGCGTACGGCCGCGGGCCGGTGCGGCGGCGGGTCACCGCGCTGCGCGGGACGGTCCGCTCGGGCAACTCCGGCGGGCCGATGATCGACGGCAGGGGCCGCGTGCTGACGACCGTCTTCGCCTCGACCACCGGCGGCGGCCCGCGCGGCGGCTACGGCGTGCCGGACTCGATCGTGCGCGAGGCGCTGGGGCGGGCGGACGAGCGGGTCGGGACCGGCCCCTGCACGCGCTGAGCGTTACAGGAGTGCAACAAAGGGGTCAGACCCCTTTTTTGTTCGCTGCTATCACTGGCCGCGTGCGCACCCCCCTCGCAGTCGCGGCCCTTGGCGCGATCGCGCTCGCGGCCGGCGTGGCCGGCTCCGCCCAGGGTCAGGGCGGCGCGCTGCCCGGCATCGACCCCAACCCGTGCATCGGTCCCGAGGCCGCCGAGCTGCTCTGCCCCAACCTGCGCATGAAGCCGCCGTCGAACCTGTTCGTCTCGAGGACGCGCAGCGGGCGGCGACTGCTGCACGCGACCAACTCGATCGACAGCCGCGGGGAGGGGCCGGCCGAGCTGCGCGGCAAGCGCAACGGGAAGCACTACATGGAGGCCGACCAGCGCATCCACCTGCGCGGCGGCGGCAGGCGCACGGTCAAGACGCCGGCCTTCCTCGGCTTCAAGCACATCCCCGGCCAGGGCGGCTACTGGAAGTACAAGGACGCGGCCCTGTTCGAGATCTGGACGCTGGACGCCGAGGACAACCCGGTCGAGCGGGTCCGCACCGGGCCGAAGGTCTACTACTGCCTGCGCGACCTGGTCCGCACCCGGGCGATGGCGGGCTCGCCGCGCAGCCGCGTGTACCCGCGCTGCAACCAGAACCGCCGCAGCGCGGCGGTCACGCTCGGCACCTCGGTGGGCTGGTCGGACGTCTACCCGTCGAGCTACCACGAGCAGTACATCGAGATCACCGGCCTGCGCGGCCGCTACGGCTTCCTGCACGTCGCCGACCCGAGGAACGGCATCTGGGAGAACGACGAGGACGACAACACGGCGATGACGATCGTCTCGCTGCCGTCGGGCCGGGCGCTGGGCACGCGCGACGGGATGGTCCGCCCGTAGCGGGCTCCGGGCCCGCCCGCTCGGCCTCGCCCGGCTAGCGGCCGGGCATCCGGAACCAGCCCTGCATCCGCGCGGCCAGCATCAGGTTGCCGCGGATCCGCAGCCGGCCGAACACGAACATCTTGGGCCCGTTCTCCACGCCGGTGATCAGTTTCACGAAGTCCACCGGCCCGACGCGCAGGGACACGTCGGGATCGGCCTCGGCGCCGCGCGCGGCGGTGCAGCGGCCCTCGCGGATCGTGAGCTGCCAGCGGTCGGGCTCGCCGTCCGGCCGCGTGATCTGCCACTCGACCACGGCGTCCACGTCGTCGGCGCGGGCGGGGTCGAGCTGCTCCGGCATCCGCCGGAAGATCTCCTCGAGCAGGACCTCGCGGTTCTCGCGCATCCCCTCCTCGAGCTGGTCGTCGCTGGCCTCGCGGACCAGCGTGGCGAACTGGTCGGGCCGTACCTCGGCCGGCTCGGTCATGACGGTGGCTCCTCAGGCATCCACAGCTCCCCCTCGATGATGTCGCCCAGCCCCATCCACGCGAAGTTCATCAGCCTCAGCGCGTGCAGCTCGGCGGGCTCGCCGCGGCCGCGCGACCAGGTGCCCACGGCGATGGTCGCCCCGGTGAGCGCGTGTGCCAGCGCCTCGCTCTCGAGGGCCGCGTCGGGGTCCACGCCGCGGCTGGTCGCGAGCATGGTCATGAGCTCGGCCAGCAGCTCGGACATCTCGTCGTGCGCGCGCGAGGCCGCCTCCGCGAACGTGCCGCTGCTGCTCGGGCCGTGCGGGTAGAGCACCGACCACAGCTCGTCGTTCTCCTCCACGAAGCGCATCACCGCCACCAGGCCGTCGTAGAGCCCGCGCTGGGGGGTGGGGGCGCCGAGCGCGGCCGCGCGCACCTCCGCTCGCAGCTTCCGCGAGCCCCTGTCCACGCAGGCCAGGAACAGGCCCTCCTTGGAGTCGAAGTAGGCGTAGAGCATCGGCTTCGTGATGCCGGAGGCCTCGGCGATCTCGTCCATCGAGGCGGCGTGGAACCCGCGCTCGGCGAAGATCCGCGTGGCCGCCGCGACCATCTGCTCCTCGCGCTCCGCGCGCGGGACGCGCCGCCGCGCCGCGGCCCTGGTGGTGGCCATGTCGAGAACCATACGCATGCTTGTTGACGTGTGGTAAGGTTACCGACAGTAATGTAAGCCGTCGAGCGGGGGAAGTGGGACCATGAGGCGCACGGTGAGGAGGCTCGGTCTGGTCGTGGCGGTGGGGGCGCTGCTGGGGGGCGCGACGGCGCCGTCCGCGCAGGCGGTGACCGCGCTGAAGTCCGAGCTCCTCTCCGTGCGCGCCGCCGAGCCTGGCGTTCAGCGCTACCTGTTCCGCTACGGCCCGCTCACGGCCGCTCCCGGCCAGAACCTGATGCTGCTCGGGCCGGTCACGATCGAGAAGCCGCCCGGCGACGGCTACGTGAAGCGCTACCGCCCGAACCTGGTCGGGACCGACGGCGTGCCGCCGAACGTCGAGGAGGTGCACATGCACCACGCGGTGTTCGTGAACCTCTCCGCGACCGACAAGGCCGCGCCGAACCTCCCGCAGCGCGTCGGCGGCTTCGCCGAGGAGAAGACGATCGCCTCGCTGCCGCACCCGTACGGCTATCCGGTCAAGTCCAGCGACGTGTGGGCGATCAACTACATGCTCCACAACGGCACCGCGGAGACGCGTGCGGTGTTCATCGAGATGGAGGTGGACTGGGTCCCGGCCGGCACGCCGCTCGCCGCCGAGATGAAGCCGGCCTACCCGCTCTGGCTCGACGTGCGCAACAGCGAGACCTACCCGGTCTTCGACACCGCCCGCGGGAGCGGCTCCGGCGGCACGATCCGCTACCCGGACGACTTCGACGACCCCTACCGCGGCGGCCCGAAGCTGAACGAGTGGGTGGCCGACCAGGACATGACGCTCGTGGCCGCGGCCGGCCACCTGCACCCGGGCGGGCTGTGGACCGACCTCGACCTGGTGCGCGACGGCAGGAGCACGCGTGCCTTCCGCTCGGAGGCCACCTACTTCGACCCCAACGGCCCGGTGTCGTGGGACATGGCCATGGGCTACACGCCCGACGACTGGCGGGTGACGGTCCGCAAGGGCGACACGCTGCGCATGAGCACGGTCTACGAGACCGAGCGCGCCTCGTGGTACGAGTCGATGGGGATCACCCTCGCGTTCTACACCGACGGCGCGCACGGGAAGGACCCGTTCAGCGAGTCGATCGCGACCACCGGCGAGCCCACGCACGGCCACCTGGCCGAGGCCGGCAACTACGGCGGCGGGCCGACCTCGCTGCCGGACCCGCGCACGCTGCCCGACGGGGCGACCGTCCTCGACGGCGTGGGCATCGAGGGCTTCGTCTACACGCCCGGCGACCTGTCGCTCCAGGGCCAGCTCGGGCTCCCGCCGATGATCGACCCCGGCCGCTCGCTCCAGTTCGGCAACTTCGACGCCTCCGCGCAGATCCCGCACACGGTCACCGCCTGCCGCGAGCCCTGCAACCGCGGCACCGGCGTGAGCTACCCGCTCGCGGACGGCGAGATCCAGTTCGACTCGGGCCAGCTCGGCTACGGGCCGCCGGGCTTCACGGCGATGGCGCAGCGGGCCGACTGGTTCAGCCCGTCCGACCTCGATCCCGGCACCTACACGTACTTCTGCCGGGTGCACCCGTTCATGCGCGGGGCGTTCCGCGTGCGCGGCACCCCCAAGCCGAAGCCCCCCGGCGGCGGCGGCGGGAAGAGCTCGCCCGCCCCGCGGATCGCCTCCAAGCGATCGACGGCCGACCGCGCCGGGCGCCTGAAGGTGAAGGTCGCCTGCGGCGGCGGCGAGGGGAGCTGCGGCGGGAAGCTGCTGCTCCAGGTCGCCTCGAGGGGACGCACGAAGACCGTCGGCTCGGCGCGCTACAGCGTGCCGGCGGGGCGCAGCGCGAGCGTGCGCGTGCGGCTCTCGCGCTCCGCGCTGGCCACCGTGCGGCGGCGCGGCAAGCTGCGCGTGACCGCGGTGGCGAAGGGGTCCGGCGGGGCGGTCAGCCGTTCGCTCCTGATCCGCCGCGGCAAGCGCTGAGGCGCCGTCCAGCCGTCCAGGCCCCCTTGGCCGCGTCGGCGGCAGGCGCTACCGTCCGCCGTCGATGCCGAAGACGCTCGTCATAGCCGAGAAGCCCTCCGTGGGCCGCGACCTGGCGGCCGCGCTGCCCGGATCGTTCAAGAACAGCCAGGACAAGACCCACATCGAGGGCGACGACTACGTGATCACCTGGGCGGTCGGCCACCTGGTGGGGCTGGCGGCGCCGGACGAGTACGACCCGAAGCTCAAGAAGTGGCGCTTCGCGGACCTCCCGATCCTGCCCGAGAAGTTCAAGCTCGTCCCCAACGACGAGAAGTCGCGCAAGCAGCTCAAGGCGGTCCACAAGCTGATCGCGCGCGAGGACGTGGACCGGATCGTGAACGCCTGCGACGCCGGCCGAGAGGGCGAGCTGATCTTCGCCTACCTGTACGAGACCTCGGGGATCAAGAAGCCGGTCCAGCGCCTGTGGCTCAGCTCGATGACCCGCAGGGCGATCGAGGAGGCCTTCGGCCGGCTGCGCCCGGGCGAGGAGATGGAGAGCCTCGAGGCCGCGGCGCGCTCGCGCTCCGAGGCCGACTGGGTGGTGGGCATGAACGCCACCCGCGCGGCGTCGATCCGCCTGCGCGCGGCGTTCGACGGCGCCGTGTCGCTGGGCCGGGTGCAGACGCCCACGCTGGCGCTCGTGGCCCGCCGCGAGGAGGAGATCCGCGCCTTCAAGCCCGAGCCCTACTGGCTGGTGGAGGCCGGCTTCCTGGCCGACCCGGACCGCGCCTACCGCGGCCGCTACCTGGGCGGCAAGCGGATCGCCGAGGACGACGCGGCGAAGATCGTCGCCGACTGCCGCGAGGGCTCCGGCGAGATCACCAAGCTCGAGAAGAAGGAGGAGCGCGAGCGCCCGCAGCTCCTCTACGACCTGACCTCGCTCCAGCGGCACGCCAACACGCTGTTCGGCTTCTCCGCCCGGCGCACGCTGGCGGCGGCGCAGCGCCTCTACGAGGAGCACAAGGCGATCACCTACCCGCGGACCAGCTCGCGCTTCCTGCCGAGCGACCAGATCCCGGAGATCAAGCCCACCGCCGCGCTCGTCGGCCACAACGCGCAGTACCGGCGCGCGGCCGAGTACGTCACCTCGCTCGACAAGCTGCCGCTGGGCCGCGTGGTCAACGACAAGAAGGTCGACGACCACCACGCCCTGATCCCCACCAAGTCCGAGCACAACCTCGACCGGATGGGGTCGGACGAGCTGAAGGTCTACGACCTCGTGGCCAAGCGCTTCCTGTCGGTCTTCCACCCCGAGGCGGTGTTCGAGCGCACCCGGGTGGAGACCACCGTGGCCGAGCACGTCTTCCGCACCAGCGGCCGGCGCCTGCTCGAGGCGGGCTGGAAGTCCGTCTACGGCGAGGAGGCCGACACCGGCCAGAGGGGCGACGACGACACCGGCGGCGACCAGCTCCTGCCGAAGCTCGAGCAGGGCGAGGCGGTGAAGGTGACCGAGGTCGAGTCGCTGCGCAAGGAGACCCAGCCGCCGCGGCGCTTCACGGAGGCCTCGCTGCTGGGCGCGATGGAGACCGCCGGCAAGGACATCGAGGACGCCGAGCTGCGCGAGGCGATGAAGGAGTCCGGCATCGGCACGCCGGCCACGCGCGCGGCGATCATCGAGCGGCTGATCGACGTGGGCTACATCGAGCGCGAGGGGCGGGCGCTGATCGCCACCGACAAGGGCATCCAGGTCATCCGCCTGCTCGGCTCGCACCCGCTCACCTCGCCGGAGCTGACCGGCGACTGGGAGCGGCGCCTGGGCCTGATCGAGCAGGGCGAGGACTCGCGCCCGTCGTTCATGTCGGACATCGCCAAGTTCGCCACCGAGACGGTGGCCGAGCTGGACAAGCTCAAGGACGTGAAGATCGAGCGGGCCAACCTCGGCCCCTGCCCGGTCTGCGGCCGCGACGTGATCGAGAACCGCAAGGGCTACTCGTGCTGGTCGAAGGACGACCCCGGCTGCGGCTTCGTGATCTGGAAGAAGAAGGCCGGCAAGATCCTGCCGGCGTCGGTTGTCCGCGAGCTGATGGCCACGAACAAGACCGCCAAGGCCGTGACCGGCTTCAAGGGCCGCTCGGGGCGCTCGTTCCGGGCCAAGCTCAAGCTCGAGCAGGGCGACGACGGCAAGTGGCGGGTCGAGTTCGACGAGGAGTGGGCCACCGGCCCGCGCGCCAAGCCGCCTGAGGCGGAGGAGGGCGAGGCGGCCGCCTCCGAGGAGACCCCGACCGCGGCCTGACGCGCAGGTGCGGCCCGCTCCGCCCCGCCTTCGCCGTCTCGCCGTTACCGCTCGAGCCGTACGCGCCGGCTGAACGTCACAGGGCGCGGCGAGGCGCCGCGGGCCCTGAGCGAGATCGACACCCACGGCCGGCGCCCCTGCCGGAGCGCCTTGCGCACCGATCGCGCGGCGTCCTTTCCGAAACGGACCTCGACGCCCCGCCGCGCCCGAGCCCGGAGCCGGCGCGACGGCCCCCGTCCCGACGCGAGCGGCGTCGACTTGCTCGCGTACAGCATCGCCGACGGAGTCAGCTTGCAGCTGAGGCTGCAGCGTGCGTCCACGCGCAGCCCGCCGTCGGGGTCGAGCGCGGCGTCGGGGAGCGGGAGGATGTCGACCACGGGAGGGAACGGGAGCGGGGGGAGCTTCGGGTCCTCGCGGACCGCGGCCATGACCCACGCCGGGTGCTCGCCGGGCTGCGAAGCCGCGTCCCAGCCGACGACTGCCTGCTGCGCATCGTTGAGCGCGGGCCGCCTGGGCTGGGCCGTAGGCTCCGAGAGGAGCGGTTCCGGCACGAACAGCCCGGCGCGCCGCTGTGCGATTCCCACCCGCGTCGGGACCTCCCAGTGCTCGCCCTCGCCGGACATCTGCGTCCACGCCACGAGCACGTCGCCGCGGAGGTTCGTCCCGGCGGATGCTGCGAAGGCGTCGGTCGCGATCGGGCCCGAGTCGCGGATGGTCCCGTCGCGCCTCCGGGTGACGTACCGGATCTCGCGGGGGTCGGACGCGACCTCCGGCTTCTCGACCAGGAAGGAGACCGAGCCGTCGCGCTCCGCGAGCAGCTGCGTGGCGCTGCCCAGCGGGTCGAGCTCGACCGGCTCCGCCCACTCGCCGAGCGGCGACCGGACGGCGAAGCGCTCACCGTTCGAGTGGGGGGCGGACAGCAGGCTCCCGGGCATCGAGACGATCGCCTCGCCTGCCTCGCTCAGCGCGACCTTCGCGAACCCGGCGCCGAGCGGCACGCGCTCCGGGGGCCCGAAGTCGCCGGCGGGCGGCCGGTACGCGATCCACGGCTCGGCCGTGTCGGCCGACGACCAGACGACCGCCGCCGCGCCCGCGGAGTTCACGGCGATCGCGACGGTGCCGGCGGCGCGGTCGGTGAGCGTGCGCGGCGCCGTCCAACTCGCCCCGGCAGGCCGGCTCGCGATGCGCACCGACCACCCGATCGTCCGCTCGTCACGGTCCGCCTCGGGCCAGGCGACCAGGAGGTTGCCGGCGTCGTCGGCGGCGAGCTCGGGGTGGGTTTGCGGCATGCGACCGGTCACCGCGACGGGCGGGCCGAAGGCCTGCCCCGGCCGGGCGTCCGCGGCGAGCAGTGCACCGTCCGCTCCGCCCCAGACGACCGTCGCGTGCCCGAGCGGGGTCATGACGACGCGTGGATAGGTCCACTCCCCGTCCTCGTCGACGTTGACGAAGCGGCGCGCGGACCACTCGCCGCCCGGCGCGCGCCAGCTGTAGGCGTTGCCGCCGCGGCCGGGGCCGTAGCGCTCCCCCCATACGGCGAGCGCATCGCCGCGGGCGTCGATCGCGGTGTTGACCCCGTTCGCGCCGTTCCGCGAGAGCCGCTCGGGCTGCGACCAGAGGAGCGCCGCGGCGGCGGTGCCGGGGAGCGCCGCCGCGATCCCTGCTGCCAGCGCCAGCGTCAACACTGCGACCCTCACCGATCCACCCTCCCACGCCCAACGCGGTCCCGCAATCCCCCGAACCAGGGACGGGCGGCGCGCGGAGAAGCGGGTCCGCCCGCACGCTACGGTCCCGCGCTCAGTGGCGCGGCTCAGGGCATTCCGGGGGGATCTCCTGGCGGCGGGGACGCTCGCCGCCGCGGTGCTGCTCCTGCACGCGACCGTCATCTCCGACAAGCGGACGCTGCTCGCGTTCCCCGACAACTCGTTCCAGAGCTACGCCTGGCTGAGCTTCGCCGCCCGCGACGGGGCCGCCTGGGACCCGTACCAGTTCGGCGGCCACACCTTCCTGGGCGAGCTCCAGACCGCCCTCTACTACCCCCTCGGCGAGCTGTTCTTCCTCGTCACGGGGTCGATCACCGGGCGCGGGATCACCGCCTACCTGATCGCGCACATGCTGATGACGGCGGTCTTCATGTACGCGTTCCTGCGGGTGCTGGGGCTGGTCCGCCCCGGGGCCGTGGTCGGCGCGCTGGCCTGGGCCATCGGCGGCTACATGCTGCACCGGCTCACCGCCCAGGCGAACATCTTCGTCTCGGCCACCTGGCTGCCGCTGATCTTCCTGCTGTTCCACCTGGCCCTGACCCGGGCGCTGTGGGTGGCCCTGCCCGCGGGCGCCGCGCTGGGGGTGAGCCTGCTTGGCGGTCACATCCAGCCGCCGGCGTTCGCGATCGTCGGGATCGCGGCCTACGGCGTCTGGTTCGCGGCCACCGAGGTCGGACGGCGGCGGGCGGTCGCGGGCCGCGCGGCGCTGGCGCTGGGAGCCGTGCTGGCGATCGGGTTCGCGGTGGCGGCCGTGCAGCTCATCCCCTCGCTCGAGTATCAGGACCGGGCCGTGCGCTTCATCGGCGAGCCGGCCCCCGTGCCGGCCGGCGCCGAGTTGCCGTACGACGTGGTCGGCCACCAGCACGTGGTCGACCCCGGCGACCTCGGCGGGTTCGTCTCGCCGGTCTACGGCGAGGTGGACGACGGCCGCCTCTACATCGGCGTGATCACGCTGATCCTGGCCGCGGTCGGGCTGCTGCGCGCGCCGCGCCGCTGGGCGGTGTTCTGGGCCGGGCTGGCGCTGCTCGCGCTGCTGTGGTCGATGGGCCACCACGCGGGCGTGCACCGGGTCCTGTACGAGGTCGTCCCGGAGCTCGACAAGATCCGCGAGGCCGCGCGCGGCCTGATGCTCACCCACTTCGCGCTGGCCGTCCTGGCCGGATACGGCGCGGCGGCGCTGAGCCGGAGTGGCGAGGCGTGGCGGCCGCGCCCGGACGCGCCGAGGGCGCTGCGCGGCGCGC
>JALZEZ010000616.1 GCA_030861775.1 Actinomycetota bacterium | reverse complement strand
GCCTGCGAGACGACCGGACCCGGGCGCTCGGGGGCGGGCGACCCGCTCGGCGCCGCGGTGCGCGGGCGCAACAGCATCACGACCGTCGCCGACACAACGGCGGCCACCACTGCTCCGAGCACGATCTCCATCTCTCCGCTCTCCCACTCCGGCGCTCGTGCCGGCGATCGGGTCGCTATCGAGCGGCGTGGCGCGGCTGCCGCAAGACCCAGTCTTGCTCTATGGGCGGGTGGGCGCCGTGGGCGCCCTGAGACGTCCTACGGGTGCCCTGTCCGCCTCCTTCGAGGGCGAGCCCGCGTCGGTGGATCGGTGAAGGTCTGAGTCAAGTCCCGCGTCCAGAAAAGCACTATTTGCTGGTATTTCGTCTTAGCGGCGGCCGGTCAGGCCGCTTCAGTGAAAGGTACCGCCGCGGGCGGGCGACCGCAACCGGCTTATGCGCAGGCGCGCGCGGCGCGGAACACGGTGCGGGAGGGGAGCTTGACGTCGTGCCTGGTGCCCCAGCGCCGCAGGCCGATCACGCGCGCCTCGTCGTAGATGCAGTTGCACCTATTGGGGCGGTAGCCGAATGTCCAGAGGCAGTCCTGCCTGACCCAGTTGGATCGCCGCAGGGCCTCGGTGTCGATCCGGAAGCTGCCGTCCAGCTCGATCATCGAGAGCGCCCATCGCGGCATTGCGTAGGGTCTCGCCAGGGCGGCCATTCCGTAGCGCTCGACCCAGAACCCCTCCTCGAGCATCGCGATCAGGAGCGGATGGGTCGGATCGGAGTCCTCGCTGGAGCGCAGGACCTGGCGCCGGCAGCTCGCGTCAGAGACGGGCTGGCGCCGGCCCGACACGCGCCAGGCGGTCACGACGCGCTGATTCGGCGTGAGCATCCGGCACGCCGTCCTCGCGTCGCCACGCTGGCGTGCCTGGAGGAAGCGCCGGACCACGGCGCGCACCTCGGCGCCTCGGGCAACCTTGGGGGCGAACCGTCCCACGATCCCCTCGGCGAGCACGACGGGCTTCGGACCGTCCTCCCCGTCTGCCCCAGCCGCGTCGCTGAGGTACGTGTGGTGGAAGGCCCAGAGCGACGTGATCAGCGCCGCGAGCAGGCCGCAGCGAACCAGAAAGACAAGGCGCTCCCGAGCGGCCACCACATCGGGATCGACCGGAGCGAAAGGTCGCTTGAGCGGCTGTGTCAGCATCCGGCCCCGATGCCCGGGATCGAGGAGGTCATCCGGCGGATGGAGAACATCGGAGCGGGGCTTCCGGCGGCCGACGGCGTCGCGCGCTTCAACGCGCTCTATCTGGCGGTGACCCGGGAGGTGGCGGTGCAGGCGCGCGGCGGGCGGTTCGAGGATCCGGAGGCGCTGGCGCTGCTCGACGTCGTGTTCGCCGACCTCTACTTCGCCGCGGTGGCCGACGTGACCGCGGGCCGCAAGGCCAACCGCGCCTGGGCCCCGCTGTTCGACGCTCGGAAGCGAAAGCGGGTCGCGGCCATCCAGTTCGCCCTGGCCGGCATGAACGCCCACATCAACCACGACCTGGTGCTGGCGATCGTCGAGACCTGCCGCCGCCTCGACCGCCCCGTGAAGCGCCGGTCCGCCCTCCACCGCGACTACCTGGCCGTGAACAAGCTCCTGGAGAAGGTCGAGGCCCGCGTCAAGCGCGAGTTCCTCACCGGCGACCTCGCGCTGGCCGACGAGGCGCTCGGCCGCCTGGACGACGTGCTGGCGATGTGGAGCGTCGCCCGCGCCCGCGACGCGGCGTGGACCTGGGCGGAGACGCTCTCGCAGCTCCCGAAGCCGCTCCGCAAGCCCTTCCTCGACACCCTCGCCGGCAACGTCGGCCTGGCCGGCCGCGGGCTACTGATCCCAGTCCGCTAGAGCAGCCGGAGGGATCAGAGGCGGACGCCTGTCCGCCCCGAGAGCGTTCCCTGCGGCTGACTGAATCCAGCCCTAGGCAGCCTGCGTAGCACGCAAGCGGAGACCGCTACGGGGACCCAGCAGCCGAACGGCGCCCGCCGTACGGCGCCGGGCCCCGAACCCGCCCCGGGCGGCGCGCGGCACGCCCTTCGAGGGGGGCTGCTGAGCGAGCGAAGCG
>JALZEZ010000318.1 GCA_030861775.1 Actinomycetota bacterium | reverse complement strand
GGGTCGCCCCGCCCACGAGCCCGGTGTTCCCTCCCTGCGGAATGACGGTCGCGCCGTGGTGCGCGCACACACGGAGAGCGCTCGCCACCTCCTCGGCGGAGGCCGGGCGCACCACCGCCGCGGCCCGGCCCGAGAAGCGCCGCGTCCAGTCGGTCTCGTACGGGGCCCGCACGTCGTCGTCCAGCAGCACGTGCGCCTCGCCCACGACCCGGGCCAGCTCTTCTGCCAATCTCACGGCCCTCACTATGAGCCATGAGACGGTGTTCACATTGGAGGCCACGCCGGTCAAGTTCGGGCCGGGGGCGGCCGCCGAGGCGGGCTGGGAGCTGAAGCGGCTCGGCGTGCGGCGCGCGTTCCTGGTCACCGACCCGGGCGTGGCGGCGGCGGGCCACCCGGGCCGCGTGCGCGAGTCGATCGAGGCCGAGGGCATCGAGGTCGAGCTCTACGACCGGGCCCGGGTGGAGCCCACGCTCGACTCGCTCCAGGACGCCTGCGACGCGGCGCGCGACGCCGGCGTGGACGGGTTCGTCTCGGTCGGGGGCGGCTCGGCGATGGACACGGCGAAGGTGGCGAACCTGGTCAACAGCCACCCGGCGCCGGTGATGGACTACGTGAACCCGCCGATCGGCGCCGGCCGCAAGCCGCCCGCCCCGCTGCGCCCGCACCTGGCCGTGCCGACCACCTCCGGCACCGGCAGCGAGGCCACCACCGTGGCCGTGCTCGACGTGCCGGACCTGAAGGTGAAGACGGGCATCTCGCACCGCTACATGCGCCCGAGCCAGGCGATCGTCGACCCCGAGCTGACCCGCACGCTCGGGCCCGAGGTGACCTCCTCCACCGGCCTCGACGTGGTCTGCCACGCGGCCGAGTCGTACATCTCGCGGCCG
Source organism: Actinomycetota bacterium (assembly GCA_030861775.1). Taxonomy (GTDB): domain Bacteria; phylum Actinomycetota; class Thermoleophilia; order Solirubrobacterales; family Thermoleophilaceae; genus AC-37. The sequence goes on along the minus strand of JALZEZ010000318.1, from coordinate 3,754 downwards.
TTCGACAGCCGCCCGCGGCCGGCCAGCCCCGACGACCGCCCGCCGTACCAGGGGTCGAACCCGGTGGCGGACGTCTGGTCGGCGAAGGCGCTCGAGTACGGCGGCCGCTACCTGCGCCGCGCGGTGGCCGACCCCGACGACGTGGAGGCGCGCGGCCGGATGATGCTGGCGGCCACGATGGCGGGGGTGGGCTTCGGCTCCGCCGGCGTGCACATCCCGCACGCGTGCGCCTACCCGATCGCGGGCCTCAAGCACGTCTACGAGCCGCCCGGCTACCCGGACGACCACCCGTTCGTGCCGCACGGGCACTCGGTGATCGTCACCGCGCCCGCGGCGTTCCGCTTCACCTACGACGCCGACCCCGAGCGCCACCACCGGGTGGCCGAGCTGCTGAGCGGCGAGCCGGTCGAGGACCCGGGCCCGGACACGCTGCCGGACGTGCTGCGCGAGCTGATGCGCGACGTCGGCGCCCCGAGCGGGGTGGCCGAGCTGGGCTACGGCGAGGACGACGTGCCGGCGCTGGTCGAGGGCGCGCTCAAGCAGCAGCGCCTGCTGGTGGTCGCCCCGAAGGAGGCGGGGGCGGACGACCTCGGCCACATCATCACGGCCTCGATGCGGAACTGGTCGTAACCTAGGCGCGGGATGGCCGACCTCACCTGCCCCAAGTGCGAGAGCCAGATGCGCTCCTACGAGCGCAGCGGCATCACCGTCGACCAGTGCACCGGCTGCCGCGGCGTGTTCCTCGACCGCGGCGAGCTCGAGCGGCTGGTGGACGCCGAGGGCCAGTACTACGAGGGGCGCGGGGGCGGCGGAGAGCGCGAGCACCGGCGCGATTACGACGACGATGACGACGATCGCCGCGGCGGGTTCGGAGGTCTCGGCGGCTTCGGCGGCGGCGAGCGCCACGGCAAGCGCCGCAAGCGCGAGGGCTTCCTCAGCGAGCTGTTCGACTGACCGCCGGCGCGTGGCCGGCGACTACCCGCACACCACCACCCTCCAGACCCGCTGGAAGGACAACGACGTGTACGGGCACGTCAACAACGTCGAGTTCTACTCGTACTTCGACACCGCGATCAACGCCTGGCTGATCCGTGAGGGCGGGCTCGACATCGAGACCGGCGAGGTCATCGGGGTCTGCGCCGAGTCGCACTGCGAGTTCAGCGCGGGCCTGGCCTTCCCGGACTCGGTGGACGTGCACCTGCGGGTCGGGCGGCTCGGCCGCTCCAGCGTCCGCTACGAGCTGGCGGTCGCGAAGGCCGGCGAGCCCGAGCCCGCCGCCACCGGGCACTTCGTGCACGTGTTCGTGGACCGCGAGTCGCGCCGTCCGGTGCCGATCCCGGACCGGCTGCGGGCGGCGCTCGAGCGGCTCGCCAAAAAAGGGGTCTGACCCCTTTTTAACGTTGCTGTAACACTCAGCCGACCGGCTCCGCCAGCCGCGTCGGCTCCGGCCGCCCGCGCAGCTCGACCTCGTCGCCGAGCCGCCAGTGCTCGGCCTCGTCCTCGCCGGCCGCCTTCACCGCGCGCTCCGAGGCCAGCACGCGCGAGTCGTACGACTTGGCCAGCTCGCAGAGGCGCGAGGCCTCGTTCACCGGGTCGCCGATCACCGTGTACTCGAAGCGGCGCTCGGCCCCCACGTTCCCGGCCACCACCCGTCCCGCCGAGACGCCGATGCCGGCATCCAGCCCGGCCGCCTCCTCCGGCAGGCGCCGGGCCAGCTCGCGGGCGGCGGCGAGCGCGCAGGCGGCGGCGTCGTCGCGCAGGTTGGGCGCGCCGAAGATGGCCAGGGTGGCGTCGCCCACGAACTTGTTCACCATCCCGTCGCGCCGCTCGACCGCGTCCACCACCACTCCGAAGAAGTGGTTCAGCAGGTCCACCACCTCGCTCGGCGAGCGCTCCGCCGCCATCCGGGTCGAGCCGACCAGGTCCACGAACAGCACGGCCACGTCCAGCTCCTCGCCGCCGAGCTCGATGCCGCGCTCGAGCGCCGCGTGGGCCACGTCCTCGCCCACCTGGCGGCCGAACACGTCGCGCATCCGCTCGCGCTCCCGCAGCCCGGCCTCCATCTGGTTGAAGCCGGCCTGGAGGAGGCCCAGCTCGCTGCCGTCGAAGACGGGCACCTCCTCGTCGTAGTCGCCGGCCTCCACCCGGCGGAGGGCGTCGCGAACGGCCACCACCGGCGCCCGGATCGCCTGCGCCGCCTGCCAGGTCACCAGCAGGCCGGCGGCGAGGACGAGCCCACCGAGGCCGAGCGCGGTGATGGCGAGGTCGTGCTCGTTGATGTCGCGCCCGGCGAGCGAGGCGATCCCCACCAGCAGCAGCCCGACCGCCGGCACGGCGCTCCCGAGCGCCCAGGCCAGAAGCGCGCGCGTGGTCACGCCGGGCATCACCGGCCGGTCCGGCACGCCGGAGGCCAGGGCCCGCGCGGCCACCGGGCGCCCGATGCGCTCGCCGACGAGGTAGGCCGCGGCCGAGGTCGTGACCCCACCGAGGGCGACCGTGAGCCCGACCTTGAACGCGAGCGCGGCCGACCAGACCAGGTTGAGGGCCACGAACGCGACGACCGCGCACGCCCACAGGGAGGCGCTCACGACCAGCAGCCGGAGCGGCGATCGCAGGATCATCCGCCGCTCGCTCTCGCTCGGCTCCCGCTCCGCGCGCAGCCAGTCGAGGACCGGCCGGAAGGCCCGGATCCCCCAGATCGTCCCGACGACGCTGGCCGCGAGCACGTAGACCCCGGCCGCCACGAGGTTGGCGAGCAGCACGTCCTCGTCCTCCTCGACCGGCGGGCCGGGGACCACGAAGGCGGCGAGCACGTACACCACGGCCGCCCCGATCGTGTGGGCGCCGACGACGGCGGGCACCATCAGCAGCGCGGCCCTTCGCGCGATCGCGCGCCCGGAGTCCTCCGGGCTGCCGTCGATCAGGCGCTGGAGCGGGCGCGGGCGGCGCACGCCGCACAGGTTGTCAGGGCGCGGCGGCCTCCACCTGCTCGCGCGCGCCGCCGAGCAGCTCCAACTCCTCGCCGAGCCAGTCGAGCAGGCACTGCACGTCCTTCATCTGGTCGCGGTCGGCCACGATGCCGAAGTCGAGGCTGCCGCAGTAGCTCATCACCGTGATGTTCAGGCCCATGCCGTCGGTGATGACCGAGACCGGGTAGTTCGCCACCAGCCGCGCGCCCGCGCAGTAGAGCGGGAACTGCGGGCCCGGGACGTTCGAGATGACGAGGTTCCAGGTGGGGCGGCCGACCGCGCCGGTGGTGGAGAGGCGGAAGGTCAGCCGCGCGGCGCGCGAGAACACGGCCGGCGGGATGAAGTTGTTCGCGTCCTGCAGCAGCTCCGCCGGCAGCGCGCGGTGGCGCTCCTTCATCTCGAGCAGCGACTCGTGCGTCCTGTGCAGGCGCTTGACCGGGTCGCGCTCCTCGGTGTGCAGGGGGGCGCTCATCAGCATGATCCGGTTGCCGTAGGTGCCGACCTGCTCGTCGGTCCGCACCGACACCGGGATCTGGGCCACCAGCGCCTCGGCCGGCAGCTCGCCGTGGGCGATCAGCCAGCGCCGCACGGCGCCGGCGCAGATCGAGACGATCACGTCGTTGACCGTGCAGCCGTGCTCGTTCTTGACGGCCTTCACCTCGTCGAGCGAGAGCTGGCCGAAGGTGAAGCGGCGGTGTGGCGAGATGCGCCCGTTGAAGCTCGTGCGCGGGGCGGCCAGGCGGCGCCGGTCGGGGATCCGCCCGTCGCTACCGCCGGTCAGGCGC
>JALZEZ010000615.1 GCA_030861775.1 Actinomycetota bacterium | reverse complement strand
ACCGAAGAGCGGCGCGAGCGCGAGGCCGCGCACGAGCGTGGTGCCGGGAGCGAAGACGGGAACGATGTTCGCGGCGCGGACGTTCGGCGTGGCGCGCGCCCTCCGCCGGGCGGGCGTGCCGGCCGTGGCCGACCAGGCGGGGCGCTCCATGAAGGGCCAGTTCAAGCACGCGGGCCGTCTGGGGGTGGCGTTCGTGGCGATCGTGGGCGACGAGGGGCTGGAGCTGAAGGACATGGACAGCGGCGAGCAGCGGCCGGTCGAGTCCGAGGAGGCGCTGGTGGAGGCGGTCCGGTGAGGGCGCCGCGGGCCAACCGCTACCGCTCGGCCTGGGGTGGCGACCTGCGCGGCGAGCACGAGGGGCGGGAGCTGCGCGTGGCCGGCTGGGTCCACCGCCGCCGCGACCACGGCGGGCTGATCTTCATCGACCTGCGCGACCGCTCCGGACTGCTCCAGGTCGTCTTCGACCCCGACATCGCGGGCGAGGCCCACACCGCCGCGCACGCGCTGCGCTCGGAGGACGTGATCTCGGTCGCGGGCCGGGTCGCGAGGCGCGACGAGAAGAACGTCAACCCCAACCTGCCGACCGGCGAGATCGAGCTGAAGGTGTCCGAGCTCGACCTGCTCGCCGACGCCGACACCCCGCCGTTCCAGATCGACGACCCGGGCGGGGTGGCCGAGGAGACGCGCCTGCGCTACCGCTACCTGGACCTGCGCCGCGACCGCATGCGCGAGGCGATCGAGCTGCGCCACGAGGTGGTGGCCGCCATCCGCGACTACCTCCGCGGCGAGGACTTCCTCGAGATCGAGACGCCGATGCTCACCCGCTCCACGCCCGAGGGCGCGCGCGACTACCTGGTGCCCAGCCGCGTCCAGCGCGGCTCCTGGTACGCGCTGCCGCAGTCGCCGCAGCTCTTCAAGCAGCTCTTCATGGTCGCGGGCCTCGAGCGCTACTTCCAGATCGTGCGCTGCTTCCGCGACGAGGACCCGCGCGCCGATCGCCAGCCGGAGTTCACCCAGCTCGACATGGAGATGTCGTTCGTCGAGGAGGAGGACGTGATCGCGACGATCGACCCGCTCCTCCGGACCGTGCTCGCGGTGGCGGGGGTCGAGATCGACATCCCGCTCCCGCGCATGGGCTACGACGAGGCGATGCTGCGCTACGGCACCGACCGCCCCGACCGCCGCCCCGGCATGGAGATCCAGGACTTGGGCGAGGTGTTCGCGCGCTCGGAGTTCAAGGTGTTCTCCGGGGCGATCGAGTCCGGCGGGGTGGTGCGCGGCCTGCGGGCGCGCGGTGGCGAGTGGCCGCGCAAGCGCTTCGACGACCTGACCGAGAAGGCGAAGTCGCTCGGGGCCAAGGGGCTGGTCTGGGGCGTGGTGGAGTCCGGCGGCGAGTGGCGCTCGCCGGTGGCGAAGTTCCTGGGCGAGGAGGAGATCGCCGGGCTGCTCGCGGCGCTCGACGCGCTGGAGGGGGACGTGCTGCTGCTCGTCGCCGACGACGCCAAGGTGGCCGCGCGCGTGCTGGGCGAGCTGCGGCTCGAGATCGCCGGGCCGCAGGAGGGCAACGACCTGCTCTGGGTGGTGGACTTCCCGATGTTCGAGTGGAACGAGGGGGAGGGCCGGCTCGACCCGCTCCACCACCCGTTCACCTCGCCCTCCGGCGACCTCGACGCCGACCCGGCCACCTGGCGCAGCCGGGCCTACGACGTGATCATGAACGGCTGGGAGCTGGGCGGTGGCTCGATCCGCATCAGCGACATCGGCGTCCAGGAGCGCGTGTTCGACGCGATCGGGCTGACCCGCGAGGAGGCACGCGAGCGCTTCGGGTTCCTGCTCGAGGCGTTCCGCTACGGCCCCCCGCCGCACGGCGGCATCGCGTTCGGGCTCGACCGGTTGGTCGCGCTGCTCGCCGGCCGCGAATCGATCCGCGACGTGATCGCCTTCCCCAAGACCTCCACCGCCCAGGACCTCCTGACCGGCGCGCCCGCGCCCGCGAACGAGGCACAGCTCAAGGAGCTCGGCGTGAGCGTCGTCCGCCCCGCGCCCGGCTCGGCCCCCGGGGGCGCGCCCGGCTCGGCCCCCGGG
>JALZEZ010000317.1 GCA_030861775.1 Actinomycetota bacterium | reverse complement strand
CCGCCGGGGTCGGGCTCGCCTCGATGCGCGAGCGGGCGGCCGAGCTGGGCGGGACCTGCACGGTCGAGGCCGCCGACGGCGGGGGCACCGTCGTGAGCGCGCGGCTGCCGATGCCGCCGCCGTGAGACGCTTCCGCCCATGAGCGAAGACACCCTGAAGTACCTGCTGCCCGAGTCGGAGATCCCAACCCACTGGGTCAACCTGATGCCGGACCTGCCCGGGCCGCCGCCGTCGCCGCCGCTGCACCCCGGCACCAAGGAGCCGGCGGGGCCCGACGACCTGTCGCCGATCTTCCCGATGGGCCTGATCCAGCAGGAGGTCTCCGCCGAGCCGGAGGTCGAGATCCCCGACGAGGTGCGCGACGTCTACCGGCGCTGGCGCCCGTCGCCGCTCTACCGCGCGCGGGCGTTCGAGCGCGAGCTCGGCACGAGCGCGCACGTCTACTTCAAGTACGAGGGCGTCTCGCCGGCCGGCTCGCACAAGCCGAACAGCGCCGTGCCGCAGGCCTACGAGAACAGGCAGGCGGGGGTGGGCAAGCTCGTGACGGAGACCGGCGCCGGGCAGTGGGGCTCCGCGCTGGCGCTGGCCTGCGCGCTGTTCGGGCTCGAGTGCGAGGTCTACATGGTGGGCTCGAGCTACGACAGAAGCCGTACCGGCGGGCGCTGATGGAGACCTGGGGCGCGACCGTCCACCGCTCGCCCAGCGACCGCACCGAGTCCGGCCGGGCCAACGCCGCGCACGACACCGGCTCGCTCGGGATCGCGATCTCCGAGGCGGTGGAGGTGGCCGCGGGGTCCGACGCGAACTACGCGCTCGGCTCGGTGCTCAACCACGTCTGCCTGCACCAGACCGTGATCGGGCAGGAGGCGATCGCGCAGATGGGGATGGCGGGGGAGGAGCCGGACGTGGTGATCGGCTGCGTGGGCGGCGGGTCCAACTTCGCCGGGATCGCGATCCCGTTCGTGCGGCGCGTGCTGCGCGACGGCGCGCGCACGCGCTTCGTGGCCGCCGAGCCGGCCGCCTGCCCCACGCTCACGCGCGGCGTGTACCGCTACGACTTCGGCGACACGTCGGGCATGACGCCGCTGCTCCCGATGTACACGCTGGGCCACGACTTCGTGCCCGCGCCGCTGCACGCCGGCGGGCTGCGCTACCACGGCGACTCGCCGCTCGTGTGCGGGCTGGTCAAGGCCGGGCTTGTGGAGGCGGTCGCCTACCGCCAGAACGAGACGTTCGAGGCGGCGCTGCGGTTCGCGCGCACGGAGGGCATCGTGGCGGCGCCGGAGGCGGCGCACGCGATCCGGGCGGTGGTGGCCGAGGCCGCGGCGGCCGACGAGGCGGGCGAGCCACGCACGATCCTCTTCAACCTCTCCGGCCACGGCCACTTCGACATGTCCGCCTACCAGGCGTACCTGTCCGGCTCGCTCGAGGACGTCGAGTTCTCCGAGGCCGACATGGAGGCCGCGCTCGCGCGGCTGCCCGAGGCGCCGGCGCTGGCCTGAAGGGGCTCGTCTACAGGGCGGAGTTCCTCTCCCCGGAGGAGGAGCGCGCGGTGGTGGGCGTGCTCGAGGGGCTCGACTACCGCGAGGTGGTCATGCACGGGCGCGCGGCCAAGCGCACCGTGCGCCACTTCGGCCTCGACTACGACTACGAGTCGCGCGACCTGGTGCCGGCCGACCCGCTGCCCGGCGAGCTCGGCTGGCTGCGCGAGCGCTGCGCCGAGCTGGCCGAGCGGCGACTGGAGGAGCTGGTGCAGGTGCTGGTCTCGCGCTACCCCGCGGGGGCTGGGATCGGCTGGCACCGCGACGCGCCGATGTTCGGCCGCGTCGTCGGCGTGTCGCTAGGCGCCCCGGCGCGGATGCGCTTCCAGCGCAAGACCAAGGAGGGCGAGCGGCTGGTGGAGGAGCTCGAGCTGGCCCCGCGCTCGGCCTACCTGCTGTCGGGCAGCGCGCGCTGGGCCTGGCAGCACTCGATCCCGGCCACCAAGGACCTGCGCTGGTCGATCACGTTCCGGACGCTGCGGGAGCCGCGCTAGGGCCGGGCGGCTTCGCGGCCGCCTGGCCCCCGAGCGGAAGGCTCGCGATCCCGGCCCGCTCGCAGGTCGCCCTCCAGTCGTCGGGGCGCAGCTCCCCGTCCGCCACCGCGCGCGCGGTGCCGATCGGCTTCACGTGGTGCTCCCCGTGGTGCAGCTCGATCGGGTCGCCCGGGGCGGCCGTGATCGACCACCCCGCGTCGTGGAGCGCGAGCCCGAGCCCCACGTCGAGCGCCGACGCGGCGACGTCCTCGTACAGCTCGCTCGGGAACGGGCCGGCGTCCGGCGGGATGCCGGGCGGCAGCGGCAGCTCGCGGCCCAGCCGCTCGAGCTGGGTGGCGACCTCCGCTATCCCGCCGACCGTGATTCCCGCCAGCGCTCCGCCGAAGTGCGCGAAGCTCTCGCGCCAGCCGGGGACGATGACCTTGGCGGGCACGTCGTCCCAGGCGACCGGCTCGAGGGTGGCGCCGTCCGCGCCGAACAGCGCGACGAGCAGGTCCTGCTCGGCCCGGTCGGGGTCGCGCAGGAGGGCGATGGCGGGGCGCTCGTCGCCGGGGTTCGGCTCGCGGCCGTCGTCCGGCAGGCGCTCCAGTGCCCCCACGCGCTCGCGCAGCGAGGGATGCGTGTCGTACGGGTCGGTCTCGGGCTGCTCGAGATCGGCGCGCAGGCCGTCCTCGATCACGCGCTTGACGTTCTCCGAGGACCGGAAGGCGCGGAATCCGCCCAGCAGCGGGGCCCGGGCACCGGAGCCGAGCACGGGGGCCACCTCGCTCTCCCAGTAGCCGTCGAAGGCGGGCCCGGCGGAGTGCACCGCGTTCAGGCACTCGATCGCGGCCGACCTGCCGGCGGCGCCGGCGGCCAGCTCGTCGGCCTTGAACTCCTGCTCGCGCTTGATCGCCGCGCTGCGGCGCAGGAAGAACATGCCGTACCACTCGAACGGCTTCTGCCAGATCGACTCCCGCTGCTCCAGGTTCGTCACGGTCCGGGCGATCGCGTCGTAGGCGCGGAAGAACCAAGGACCCAGGCGCGTGTCGCCGCCGTAGTAGTGCCCGAACTCGTGTGCGAGCACGGCGCGCAGCTGGCCCACCGTGAGCACGTCGAGCAGCGGCAGGCCGATGATCATCACGCGCCGGCCGCCGGCGCCGAACAGGCCGCCCGTGTCCAGCACGGCGGCGTTCACCTCGGGCGTCAGGTAGACGTCGGCCGGCGGCTCCTGTCCGGTCGCGTCCGCGACCTCCTGCACGACCGCGTGGAGGTCGGGCTGCTGGTCGCGCGCGAGCCGCGGGCCCGGCTCCTCGAACCGGCGCCGGCTCGGGATGAGCCCGCGCACGATCGCGAGCCCGCTGAACACGCAGGCGGCGGCCACCCAGACGTTCTGCGGCAGGTCGGTCGCGAACATCGCGATCACCACCCCGAACATCCCCGCCGCCACGAGCCCGGCAAAGACGTAGAAACCCACCAGCAGCGCCGCCGCCACCGCCACCCGCCGCCCGAACGACTCCTTCATCGCGCCTCCCCTGTTCGCCTCACGCCTCGCAGTACCCGTGGCGCGTGAGCGCCACGCGTTAAGCGGCTAGGCCGGGCAGAGGTCGCGGTCGTCGAGCCGCGGCTCCCCCGCGTCCGGCTCGAAGCGCACCTTGAAGGTGAAGGCGTCCGGCGTGGGGCCGCGCTCGCGGAGCGTCTCGAGCTTCGCGAGGGCCTCGGCCGTCGTGGGGATGTGGCCCGCGGGCACCCACCAGAGCACCTGGAACGCCTCGACGTGGCGCTCGAACCACTCGCGGCGGCGGCGCATCACGTCGAGGTGCGCGCTGTCGTAGACGAACGCCCACAGCGCCTCGATCGACTCCCAGACCGACATGTTCACGATGAACTGGTCGTCCTCGGAGACCTTGATGGCGGTCGCGCCGGTGCCCTCCTCGTCCTGGAGCCGCCAGACGAAGCCGGGGGTCCGGTCGGCGAGCGCGTTGATCGGGTCGAGCAGCGCCATGAACTCCGCCAGCTCGGGCGAGTCGAGCGGGGCCTTGGCGCGGCCTACGTTGAGCTGGGCCAGGTGGAAGCGAGCCACGCGGGCCAGCCTACCTGGCGCGTCAGTGGTCGCGCAGCGCCTCGATCAGCTCGTCCTTCGTCATGTCCGAGCGGCCCTCGATGCCGATCTCCGCGGCGCGCTCCTCCAGCTCGTCCTTGGTCCAGTCCTCGTAGCTGCCGCTCTCGCCGCCCTTCGTGCTCGGGTCGCGGCCGGGCTGGGCGTTGGCGTTGGCGATGCGGGCGGCCTTCTCCTTGCTCTCGCCCTCCTCGCGCAGCTTCTCGTAGAGCCGGTCGTCCTTGATGGAGGGTCCGTGGTCCTTGGCCATGACGCGCTCCTCTCGGTTGCCTTCGGCTCAGGAGGTACCCGCTCACGAGCCCGGCAACCGTGGCGGCGGGCCGGAGACCTCGGCCAGCCGCCGCTCGAGGAACGAGCGCTCGACCGGGTTGGTGGCCAGGTCGAGCGCGCGCCGGTAGGAGGCCGCCGCCGCGCCGGTCTCGCCGACCCGGCGGAGCAGGTCCGCCCGCGCCGAGTGCAGCAGGTGGTAGCCCTCGAGCCGGGGAGCGATCGCGTCGATCAGGGCGAGGCCGC